>CALVVE010000010.1 GCA_944363775.1 uncultured Bacilli bacterium
AAAAAAAGAAAGAATCAAGATTAAAATAGTATGAAACATTAGATAAAGCACATACAACTGGTAATTATACTGATTTTGTTAAATTAGTTACAAAATTAGAAATTGAAATGTTAAAAAAATATTTAAAATTGTTATAAGATGTTTTGATAAAATATATGATGTAAAGTGTTTAATGGAAGGTAGTGCAAAAATAGAAAATATGATGAATTTAAGCTATAAACGAATTATAGCTCCATATTTTTCAAAAGATAAACTTACAATTATTACTAAAAATGATTATAATGAAATAGTAAAAATAATTTTGCAATATTATTTATTTTAATAGTTTTTATGGGTTATAAAAATATATTGACAAATAAAAAAAAGAATATAATTTAGTTACATTTAATTAGTGCATGTATGTTTTTATACGTATGTGGAAGTTGTATTTTCAAAAACTAGTTTATGCTAGTTTTTGCTTATTATATGAAAAAAAGACAAATTTTTTAATATACTATTAATACATTTAATTAATGCATATTATGTGGTTATTCATTTTTTAAATGCGCCTCTTGATAGAGGCTTTTTTTAATTTCTATTAAATATGGTGCCTTTATATTATCAGTATTTTTATAAATTTGGTATTTATCTTTATAATTATTTTCTAAAAGTTTTAATAAATTTTCTTCTTCAATTTTGCCTTCTTTATGACCTGGATAAACAGTTATTAAAATAATACCTTTATTATTTAATAATTTATAACTATTATTAATTGCTTTTAATGTAGAATCACTTTTAGTAGTTATTTCTTTATTACCGTTTGGTAAGTAACCTAAATTAAAAATAATTAAACTTATTTTATTTTCATATTCTTTTAAAGTTTCAAAAATGTATTCATGACTTTTTAAAAATAATTTATAATTGTTAATATTATTTTCTTTTAATAATTTATTTGTTTTGTTTAATGCCTCCTCTTGAATATCAAAACCAAATAGAAAACCATTTATTGTTTTATTTAATAGATATAAAGAATCATAACCATTACCAATTGTTGCGTCAACTACTAAGTCATTTTGTTTTACTTGTTTATCAATAATTTGATGAGTTTTATTAAAAATAGTTTTATTAAAACCTTGATAAGTATCTCTTCTTTTTAATTCTTTATCTATTTCATTTAAAACGCCAAATTTTTTAGTCAACCATGTTGGTTCAACTAAGTCATCTTCTTTAGGATCACCAGTAATTCTATGAATGACAATATCTTCTCTTAAATTTTCTAATTGATCACAAACAATATCTACATATTCTTCTTTTGAAAGAACATGAAATTTTTCTTGTTTATATAAGTCATATAATTTAGTATCTTTTAAAATGTGTAACATATGAATTTTTATACCTTGAATATCTAATTTATTTAAATATTTTACTGTTTCTATCATCATTTCTTTTGTTTCATATGGTAATCCATTTATAATATGAACGACAACATTAATATTTCTTTTTCTAAGTTCTTTTACCATATTAGTAAAACACTCTAAAGAATGACATCTATTTATTAATATAGAAGTTTTTTCATGTATTGTTTGAAGTCCTAACTCAACTGTTAAATAAGTTCTATTATTTAACTCTTCTAAATAATCTAAACATTCTCGACTTATTGCATCAGGTCTAGTTGCGATAGATAGTCCAATTACATTAGGAAGTTTTAAAACACTTTCATATTTTTCTTTTAAAACATGTAGTGGAGCATAGGTATTAGTTCTAGCTTGGAAGTAGGCAATATATTTATTAGAATCCCATTTCTTCTTCATAGTTTTTAAAACATCATAAAATTGTTTTTCTAATGAGTCATTAACATTTCCAGCAAATTCACCACTACCAATTTTAGAACAATATATACACCCACCAGTTCCTTTTTTACCATCTAAATTTGGACAAGAAAATCCAGCATTTAAACTAACTTTAAATACTTTAGAATTAAATTTATGTTTATAATAATAATCTAATGTATAATAACGTTTGTTGTTATCACTATACTTAAAATGATTCATTTTTACCACCTTTTTAGTATTATAGCTTAAAAAATGATAAAAAACTATGCTTTTTTTTGAAAAAAATATGAAAATGTGCTAAAAAGCTTTCTAAACTAAGTGTTTACGTGTTATAATGTAGTCGGAGGTAATGATATGAAAAAGAATAATTTATTGAAAGTTTTAACAATAAGTTTTCTAATTTTTGTTGTACTAAGTTGGGTTATTCCAGCAGGTTATTATTCTAGTGGTACATTTACTGAAGGTGAAGTTTTACCATTAGGAATTTTAGATTTAATTTACATGCCACTTTCAACTATTACTAGTTATGCTGGTTATGGTATCTTAATTCTAATCATAGGAGGATTTTACGGGGTTTTAGAAGCTACAGGAGTGTTTGATTCTTTAGTAGCTAAAATGAGTAGAAAATATGAAAATAAAGCAAAAGGATTTATGATTGTTACAGTTATTTTATTTGCTTTACTTTCATCATTAACTGGTTCTAGTTATGTATTACTTGTTTTAGTTCCATTATTTGCAGCTGTTTTATTAAAATTAGGGTATGATAAATTATCTGCATTAATGGCTACAATTGGATCTATTTTAGTAGGTAGTATGGCTTGTACTTATGGATTTAATGTTAATGGTTATATTAATTACTATTTAGGTATTAATGATTTAAATAATCAAATTTTAGTTAAATTCATTTTACTTGCTTTATTAACAGCTTTATTAGTTATGTTTATATTAAAACATTCTAAAAAAGTTACTGTTAAAAATCTTGAAGTTTCAAAAACAAAAGAAGTTAAAGTTACTGAAGATACAAAAGTTGTTGAAACTAAGAAAAAAGAAACTAAGAAAACAACAACTAATAAAAATAACGGTAAAAAAGCAGGTACTAAGACTACAACTAAAAAGACAACAACTAAGAAAAATACTAAGAAAAGTACTAAGAAAAGTACAGGACGTAAAAGAACTGCTGCTTTTGCAAAAACTGATGATGTTAAAGTTATTAAGAATGTAAAAGAAAGAAGTGTTTGGCCTTTTGTTGTTATTCTTACATTAGTAATTATTTTCTTATTAGTTGCTTGCTATAACTGGCGTTATTCATTTAATATTGATGTATTTGAAACTATGTATGAATCAATTATTGCTGTTACTGTTAATGATTTTGCAATCTTCAAAAACATTATTGGTACATTTAATCCACTTGGATATTGGGCAGTAAACGAAATTAGTATTATATTAGTATTTATGTCATTATTAATTGCATGGATTTACAGTTTAAAAATGAATGATTTCGTTAACGGATTCAAAGAAGGAGCTAAGAAATATTTAGGTGTAGCATTCTATGTTGTAATGGCTAATATTATTGTTGGTGTATTAATTGCTACACAAAATTCAGGAAGTATGTACTTCACTATGGCTGATGCTATTCTTGGATGGACAAAAGATTTCAATGTATTTACTACTGGTTTAGTATCATTTATTGGAGGATTCTTCTTTAATGATATGCCATATTTAGTAAGTTCAATTGCAACTGCTTTAACAACAAAAATTACAGACTCTACTTTATATCCATTAGTTGGATTTGTAATGCAAACAATGCATGGATTTGCAATGTTATTCTTACCAACTAGTGCAATTCTTCTTGCAGGACTTGCATACTTTGAAGTTTCTTACAAAGAATGGATGAAATATATTTGGAAATTTTTAATCCAAGTATTAGTAGTTACACTTATTGTTTGTGTAATTGTATCTATGATTATATAGTAATTTAAAAGTTTGATTCTTTTCAAACTTTTTTCTTTGTGATAAAATGATATAGGTGGTTTTATGAAATATAAAATGGGCGGGGAATATTTTGATGTTGTTGTTGAAAAAAAGAATAACAAAAATACATATTTAAGAGTAAAAGATGATTTAACGATATTAATTACAACTAATTTTTTTACTAGTAAACATAGTATAAAAAAATTATTAGATGATCATAAAGAAGATTTAATTAAAATGATTGACAAAAAGCGTAAAGATAAAGAAAAAGAAGAAAATTTTTATTACTTAGGTAAAAAGTATGATATAATAGAAGTGTATACCATGGATAATATAGAGTTTAATGATAATTATGTGTTTGTTAAATCAAAAGATGTATTAGATAAATGGTTAAAAAAAGAAATAAAAAGTTTATTTCAAGAACAACTTGATTATTGGTATAATATTTTTGAAGAAGATATACCTTATCCTAAATTAAAGATTAGAAAAATGAAAACAAGATGGGGTGTATGTAATAAAAGAGATGATTCAGTTACTTTAAATTCTAATTTAATTAAATATAAAAAAGAATGTTTAGATTATGTTGTTGTACATGAATTATCGCATTTTGTTCATTTTGATCATTCTAAAGATTTTTGGAATTTAGTAAAAAAATATTATCCAAGATATAAAGAAATAACAAAAGAATTAAAAAATTAGGAGGAATAATATGTTTCGAAAATTTATTAAAGTAATATTAATTTTTGCCATTTTAATTCCAACTTTGGTTGTTACTAGTGATGATGCTCATGCTCAAACATTAAGAGAGTTAAAAGAAGAATTAGCAGCTAAAGAAGCTGAATATAAAGATAATCAAAATAAACAACAATTAACTAAAAATCAAATGGCAGAAGTACAAGCTAATATTAATAAGATAAAAGAAGATATGAATCAAATTAATATTGATGTTGAAAAATTAACAGAAGAGGTTGCTGAATTAGAAGTTAGTATTAAAAATAAAGACAAAGAAATTAAAGAATTGGTTAATTTTGTTCAAGTATCTAATGGGGAATCTGCTTATTTAGAATATGCTTTTGGGGCACAAGATTTTACTGATTTTATATATCGTATGTCTGTTTCTGAACAACTTGCTAAATATAATGAAGAATTAATTTCTTCTTATAACACTATGATTAAAGAAAATGAAAATAAGAAAGTTGAATTAAAAAATAAAAAAGAAGAATTAAATACTAAACAAGGTGAATTAGATAAAGAACTTGCTAAATTAGGAAATGAACTTAGTAGTTTAGCTGATACAAGTGTTTCTATTCAAGACCAAATTGATGCTCAAAAAGAAATTATTCAAGTTTATGAAGATATGGGATGTGATCTTGATCAGGATATTTCAACTTGTGGTCGTTCTAAATTACCAGCTAATACAGCATTCTATCGTCCACTTGCTAAAGGGCATGTAACAAGTGAATGGGGATATCGTCCGTTATTTAGTGGTTTCCATGAAGGAATCGATATGACAGTTAGTCCAAATACTAATGTTCCTGTATATTCTACAGGTAATGGAGTTGTTGGGGCAGTAATTGAACGTAGTTCATGTGGTGGAAATATGATATTAATTCATCATACTGTAAATGGTCAAACTTATACTTCTATGTATGCTCATTTAAAAACAATTATGGTATCAAAAGGTCAATATGTAACTAGTAGTACTCAAATTGGTATAATGGGTGGAGGACCAGAAACAGAGGTTTATGATCAATGTACAATGGGATCTCATTTACACTTTACAATTTCAACTGGATTATATGGTGTTGATTATGGAAGTTGGTCTACTTTAATATCTCGTAGTATTAATCCACGTAATATGGTTAATTTCCCATCAGGAACATATAATGAATGGGAAGATCGTTATACAGCTTATTAATAGGAGGAAAATATGAATAAAAAGGCACAAATCGCAACAGTTGTAGCAGTTTTACTAGGAGTATTTTTAGTAGTAGTTACAGCAATTAAATTTGATTGGGTTGGTATGGTTGTTCGTGGTGATAAAATTATTAATTTTGATAATAATAATGTTACTGACAAAAAGCCAGAAGAAAATAATTCAAATAATAATAATGAAGAAACAAATGAAGAAAATAATTCTAATAAAGAAGAAATTGTTAATTTAGTTTGTAGTAAAATTAGTGATACAACTGATTTACAAACTTATATTAATTATAGTTATAGTTTCTTCAATAATGAATTAATATCTAGTGAAGCTAATGTTGTCGCATCTTATACGCTTCCAGAAACAAAAGCAAGTTTTGATGAGTTTGTAAAAACTTATAGTGATCTTGTTGTTATGTATAATAATAATCCAACTATAACAGCTAATGATGGAGTAGAAACAAATAATTATACTTATTATGAAAAAGTCAATTTTGAATCTGAAACGTTTGCTGAAGATGCAGTAGGAATAAGTTTTACTAAACAATCAACAGTTGCTGATGTAACTAGTTATTATGAAGGATTAGGTTATCAGTGTACACAGTTATAAGACTGTGTTTTTTTCTAGACTATTATGTCTTTTTTTGATAAAATAGTTTGTGAGAGGAATTTAAGTGATTATTATGATTATTACTTCATTAGAAAATGATAAAATAAAAAAATTAAAAAAATTAAAACAAAAAAAATATCGTGAACAAACTAATACTTATTTAATAGAAGGCAAACATTTAATTAAAGAAGCTTATCAAGCTAATTGTTTGGATTTATTAATATTAGTTGAAGATACAGATTTAAAATTAGATGTAGATACTTTATATGTAACTAAAGAAATTATGAAAGTATTAAGTGATGTTGAAACACCACCTAGTATAATGGGAGTTTGTCATAAAAAAGAAATTGAAAGTGCTCATGAAAAATTATTACTTTTAGATTCTATTCAAGATCCAGGTAATTTAGGAACAATTATTAGAAGTGCTGTTGCTTTTGGAATTGATAAAATTTATATTGGAAATAATTCCGTTGATGTTTATAATCCTAAAACAATTAGATCAAGTCAAGGAATGATTTTTAAAGTAAATATTGAACAAACTAATCTTTTAGAGTTGATTCCTAAATTAAAAAAGAGTGGTCATTCTATTATTGGAACAAAAGTTGATGGCGGAAATAGTTTAAAAACATTTGAAATTCCTAAAAAATTTGCTATAATAATGGGAAATGAAGCAAATGGTGTAAGTGAAAAAATATTTAATTTATGTGATAAATATTTATATATAGATATGAATAATACTTGTGAAAGTTTAAATGTGGCGGTTGCTACTAGTATTATTCTTTATGAATTTAGTAAGTAGGTGAAATAATGAATTATTTGTGTATTGGAAGAATTGTTAATACTCATGGAATAAAAGGGGAAATAAAAATTTCTAGTGAATTTTTATTTAAAGATGTAGTTTTTAAAAAGGGAAGAAAATTTTATATTGGTGAAGAAAAAGAATTACAAATAATGGAAACATATCGTGTACACAAAATTTTTGATATGATAACATTTAAAGGAATAAATGATATTAATGAAGTATTAAAATATAAAGGTAAACCTATATATATTAATCGTGATGATGTTAAGTTTCCTGATTATTTAGATGAAGAATTAATTGGTTTAGATGTTTGGTCTGATCGTTATTGTGGATTTGTTTATGATGTTATAAAAACAAAAGTAGGAAGAATTTTAGAAGTTCATAAAGAAAAAGTTCATTTAGTTCCATATCACAAAGCTTTTGTAAAAAAAGTTGATTTAAAGAAAAAGATAATTAAAATAGAAGAAATAAAGGGGCTTATTGATGAAGATTGATATTTTAACTTTATTTCCTCATATGTTTGATGGATTTTTAAATGAATCAATAATAAAAAGAGCAATTGATGATAATAAAGTTTTTATAAATGTTTATGATATAAGAGAATATTCAAAAGATAAACATAAGAAAGTTGATGATTATGGTTATGGTGGTGGGCAAGGTATGGTACTTATGCCACAACCAATATTTGATGCAGTTGATGATTTAAAAACTGCTGAAAGTAAAGTTATTTTACTAACACCACAGGGAAAAACATATAATCAAAGTATAGCTTATGATTTAACTTTAGAGAAACATTTAATTATTATTTGTGGACATTATGAAGGTTTTGATGAACGTATTAGAACTTTAGCTGATATAGAACTTAGTATAGGAGATTATGTTTTAACTGGTGGTGAGCTAGCTAGTATGGTTATCACTGATAGTGTTGTTAGATTATTGGATGGTGTAATTAATAAAGATTCCCATATCTATGATTCATTTCACGATAATTTATTAGATTATCCAGTATATACTAAACCAGCTAATTTTAGAGGTATGGAAGTCCCAGATGTTTTACTTTCAGGACATCATGAAAAGATAAATGAATGGCGCATGCAAGAACAAATTAACAGAACTAAAGAAAGAAGACCTGATTTATTAGAAAAGAGATGATTTTATGAATCGTAAATATTCATTAATAGAAAATAAATATGATAACTGTAAAGTTAATTTAGATGTAAAAAAATTAAATCAAGGTTTTAATTTTCACCCTAAAAATAATATAAATCATCCCGGATTAGAAGTATCATCAATGACGATTAATAGTAAGAACTTTGTTGAACATATATTAAAAAAGAAAGTATCTCGTAAATTAGAAAATTATATTAATTATATAATGTCTTTAGTAAATGATAGTGATGATACATCAGGTTCTTTATTAGGTTTTGTTTTAAATGATGTAGAAAAATTTAAAGCTGTTGTTAGAGGAAAATATGCGGAATATTTAGATGAACACTATATAGAATTATTAATGAAAAAAATTGATTTATTAGAACGAGAATTAAAAGTAAAACAATTTTACTATAATGAACAAATAAATGTTTATGAAGAGAAAAAAGGAAGAAGTAGATAACTCACAATAATTTGTGAGTTTTTTAGTATATTTATTTTATAAAAACTTTATTTTTAAGAAAAATGTGATAAAACATAGGTAAAAATGTCGGAATTTTGTGATAAATAGTGGTTGTATTATATGGAAAAATGTGATAGAATGCTAATAGAGGTGAAAATATGGAGCGTTTAAAAAGAAAAATAGATAATTATTTAATTGAATGGAAAAACAATCCTAATAGACTACCATTAATTGTAAAGGGTGCTAGACAAATAGGTAAAACTAATGCCATTAGAAATTTTGGTAAAAATAATTATAAAGTATTTATTGAAATTAATTTTGTTCTAAGTCCTGAATTTAAAACAATTTTTGATCGTTCTTTTAATGTTGATGAAATAATAAAAGAAATAACACTTAGAAAACCAGAAATAGAAATAATACCAAATGAAACATTAATATTTTTTGATGAAATGCAAGATTGTGTAAGTGCTGCTACTTCCCTTAAATCTTTTAAGGAAGATGGTAGATATGATGTTATATGTTCTGGTTCACTTATGGGAATTAATTACAAAAAAATAGAGTCTAATAGTGTTGGGAATAAAGAAGATTATATTTTACATTCAATGGATTTTGAAGAGTTTCTATGGGCAAAAGGTTATAAAGAAAATGTAATAAACGATATGTTAAATAGTATGATAAAGTTAGAACCGTTATCAAATACTATGTATGATGTAATGTTAGAAAGTTTTAAGGAATATATGGTTACTGGTGGAATGCCTGCTATTGTAAGTAACTTTATAGAAAATAAAAACTTTAGTGGTGTTTTAAAAATGCAACAACAAATTTTATTAGATTATGAAGAAGATATTACAAAATATGCTGAAGGTTTAGATCAAAGTAAAATTTTAACAGTTTATAAAAATATTCCTGTATTTTTAGGTAATGAGAATAAAAAATTCCAAATAACTAAAATTCAAGATGGTGCTAGAAATAGAGAATATATTGGTGTATTAGATTGGTTAGATAGGGCAGGAATTGTAAATATATGTTATTCTTTATCACAACTTAGTTTACCATTAAAAGGTAATTATAATCCAAGTAATTATAGATTGTATTTTGGTGACACTGGTTTGTTAATTGGTTCATTAGATCCTGAAGCTCAAGATGATTTAAGAAAAAATCAAAATTTTAATACATATAAAGGAGCAATATATGAAAATGTAATTGCTGATATGTTGGTAAAACAAGGTTATAATTTATACTTTTATAAAAATGAAAAAGGAACTTTGGAAATGGATTTCTTTATTAGAGATGAAAAATCACTTATTCCAATTGAAGTTAAAGCAAATGATAATTCTACTACTTCTTTAAATAATTTAATAGATAATGACAAATATAATGATATTAAATATGGTATTAAATTATGTAATAAAAATATTGGATTTAATGGTAAATTTTATACTTTTCCATATTTTATGGCTTTTTTACTTAAAAGATTTTTAATAGAAAAAAATAAATAGAATAGAATGGTGAAAATCATTCTTTTATTATAAAAAAAAATCCATATTGGATGTCTTATTATCTATGATATTTAATTTTTGATTGATTATTTAATTCTTTCTTTTTTGTAAGTGTTAATGTTTCAATATTCATAGGTGAAACTAAATTTCCTAAGTGTAATGGTTTAAAAGTTACACATTCTTGAATACATGTTAAACCACCAGATATAATTAGTTTGCCAGTACATAACTTAGAATCTTTATCTAATTTATATGGCCCAGAAATAAGTTTTTTATTAACTACTAATTTATTAATAATTCTTTTTGATTCTTGTTTAGCTTCTGTATTATCATTAATATTAGCATTTTCTTTAACTATAAATTTTATCTTTTTATCACAATTACTATAATATGGTTCAGATGTATATGGAACAGTTATATCTTTAATACCACGAGCATTATCAGGGAATAAATCTTTTTTTGGAGCTATTAAACCTTTGTTAGATTTAATCCAACTTAAACCAAATGGTACACATCCCATATGCATATGTCCACTAACAATATAATCATTTTTAAATAGATATGGTAAAACTTCTCTATCAGTAAGTACAACTGGTGAATGAGTTAAAAGTAGTGTTACTTTTTCATCAGAAATTCTTTTTAATAAATTTTTACTTTGTTTTAGTGTATTAATAAAAATTTCTTTATTTTCAACTTTAGGATTTTTAGGATCTTCACAATATTCCATTGGTTGCGTAATACCAATTATTTGCATATACTCATTCTCATACATTTCATTGTCAAGCACATGAATATTATTAAGTGTATTTAAATAATTAAAGAATTCTTTATTATAACCATAAGTCCATACATGCTCTTCTTTACTTTTACGATCTTTATTAGCTTTAATTAAATCATGATTACCAACACACATAAAAGTAGGAGCAATATTACCTAATTCTTTTACAAACTTAATTAATCTTTCCTTTTCTTTATCATCTTCAATCATATCATTACAATCAATTAAATCACCAGGAAATAAAATATAATTAGGTTTTTTAATTTTTAATTTATCAATTATTTTATTTAACTTTTTACCACTAACACTAGGAGCAAAGTGTAAATCACTTATAATTGCAAAATTAACATCACTTTTACTAGATTCATATGGATTATAAAAAGTGTAATTTGTTTCTCTAAATAAAGATTTATTCATATTCATAATAATCCCTCTTTCTATCAAAATTAATATTCATTATTATAACAATATTATTAAAAATGTCAAATTAGTGTAAGTTATATTTTATAATTATAAATAAAAGACAACTATTTCCAAAAAAAACTATTTTTTCTTTGTTATTATTTAATTTTTTGGTATAATTATTTTAGGTGAATTATGGAAAATATATATGGAAAAACATATAATGATTTGAAAGAATATTTTTTAAGTATTAATGAAAAAAGTTTTAAGGCAACACAAGTCTTTGATTGGCTATATAAAAAACGTGTTAAGTCTTTTTCTTTAATGTCTAATATAAAAAAAGATATTATAAATAAATTAGAAGAAGAATTTAACATGGAACCACTTAAAGTACTTAGAGTCTTAGAAGATGTTGATGTTAAAAAATATTTATTTGAACTTTATGATGGAGAAAAAATTGAAGCTGTTTTAATGAACCATGATTATGGTAATAGTTTATGTGTTTCAACTCAAGTTGGATGTAATATGGGATGTAAGTTTTGTGAAAGTGGAAGATTAAAAAAAAGAAGAAATTTAGAAACTTATGAAATGGTATTACAAATACTTATGATTGAAGAATTAACTAAAGAACGTATTAGTCATGTCGTTTTAATGGGAATAGGGGAACCATTTGATAATTATATTAATGTTATGAAGTTTATTAATATAATTAATCACCCTAATGGAATTGCAATAGGAGCTAGACATATTACTATTTCAACTTGTGGTATTATTCCTAAGATTAAAGAATTTATGAATGAAAATTTACAAGTTAATTTAGCTATCTCATTACATGCTCCAAATGATTCACTTAGAAATGAGATAATGCCTATAAATAGAGCTTATCCATTAAAAGAATTAATTAGTGTTTTAAAAGAATATGTAGAGCGTACACATCGTAGATTAACATTTGAATACATTATGTTAAAAGATGTTAATGATACTAAAGAATGTGCTTTAGAACTATCTAAACTTTTAAAAAATATTAATTGTTATGTTAATTTAATTCCATATAATGAAACTAGTCATATTGAATTTAAAAAGAGTAGTCAAGATACTATTTTAAAATTTTATGATATATTAAAAAAAGAAGGTATTGGTGTAACCATACGTCGTGAATTTGGTAGTAAGGTCAAAGCTGCTTGTGGGCAGTTACGATCACACTATGAGGAGGGAAAATAATGGAAACTGCATATTTAACAGATCCAGGAAAAGTACGTGATCATAATGAAGATAGCGTAATAATAATAAGAAATGAAAATAATGAATATTTACTTGCTGTTGCTGATGGTATGGGGGGGCATAAAGCAGGAGAAGTTGCTTCTAGTATAGCTATCTCACATATTGGAAAAAGATTTCGTGAACTTGGTTGTGTTGGTAATAAAGAAGATGCAATTAGTTTTATAAAAGAAGTTGTTAGTGAAGCTAATGTATTAATTTATCGTTATACTGAGGAACATCCAGAAAGTTCTGGTATGGGTACAACAATTGTAATGGCTGTATTAACTAGTGAATTTTTACTTTTTGGTAATATTGGTGACTCTAGTGGTTATGTTATCAAGAAAGGTAAATTGCACAAAATAACAACTGATCATACTTTAGTAAATTTACTTGTTAAATCAGGTGAATTAACACCAGAAGAAGCTAAAGCACATCCTCGCAAAAATGTTTTAATGAAAGCGTTAGGTGCTCAAACAACTGTTGAAATGGATGTGTTTGATGTAGAAACTGATGTTGAAGGTATATTCTTATGTAGTGATGGTCTATCTAATATGTTAGATGATGAACAAATTGAAACAGTATTAAATGAAAATTTAACAGCTGATCAAAAAGTTAGTAAACTAATACATAAAAGTAATAATCGTGGTGGTAATGATAATATTTCCGCTGCATACTTAAATAAGGTAGGTGTAGAAGAATGATTGTAAGGGGACAAAAAATAAATGATCGTTATAAAATAATTAGAACGATTGGTGAAGGTGGTATGGCTAATGTTTATTTAGCTCATGATACAATATTAAATCGTGATGTTGCTGTAAAAGTATTACGTGGTGATTTAGCTGATGATGAAAAATTTATTCGTCGTTTCCAAAGAGAAGCAATTGCTGCATCATCTCTAACACATCCAAATATTGTAGAAATATATGATGTCGGAGAAGATGATGGTAACTATTATATTGTCATGGAATATGTTGATGGTAAAACACTTAAAAATTTAATTAAAAAACGTGGTGCTTTAACACTTCCAGAAGTGGTTGATATAATGTTACAACTTACAAGTGCTATTGCTTGTGCTCATGAAAGTTTTATCATTCATCGTGATATTAAACCACAAAATGTTTTAATATTAGATAATGGTGTTGCCAAAATAACTGACTTTGGTATTGCTATGGCTTTAAATAGTAATGAACTTACACAAACTAATTCAGTAATGGGTTCTGTTCACTATTTACCTCCAGAACAAGCTAATGGATCTGGGGCAACTATGAAAAGTGATATTTATTCATTAGGTATTTTAATGTATGAACTTTTAACTGGTAAAGTACCATTTAAAGGAGAAAATGCGGTTGAAATAGCTATTAAACAAATGAAAGATGATATTCCAAGTATTACTGAAGATCATCCGGAAATTCCACAAAGCATTGAAAATATTGTTTTAAAAGCTTGTGCAAAAAATCCTGATAATCGTTATGACAATGTTATGGATATGTATAAAGACATTGAAGTTGCTTTAGAACCAGAACACGCTAATGATACAAAATTAGTTTATGAATATCCGGAACATGATTTTGATGAAACAAAAGAAGTTCCAAAAACTAGTCGTATGTCAAGATTAAGAAATAAAGAATCACAAGAAGATGAAAAAGAAGACAATAAAAAAGATAAGAAAATGAATAAAATAATGATTATTGCTGGTGGAATATTTGCTTTCTTAGTTGCTTTACTTGCATTTGTATTCTTTTTACTACCAAAAATAACTGAAGAACCAGATGTTAAAATTCCTGATGTTTCTAATAAAACTGTAGTTAAAGCAGAAGAAATGTTACAAGATGCAGGATTTGAAGTAGCAACTAAAACTAAAGAAGAATATGATGATAAGATTGAAGAAGGAAAAGTAATTAAAACAGATCCACAAGCTGGTCGTAGTGTTAAGAAAGGTACAACCATAACACTTATAGTTTCTAAAGGAACTAATATGTATGAAATAGAAGATTATACAGGAAGAAACGTATATGAAGTAAAAGGAGTTTTAGAAGCTCAAGAAATAAATGTAATTATAGAAACAAAAGAAGTTACAGAAGAAAATAATTATAAAGAAAATACAATTATAGAACAAAGTGTAGAAGCTGGTAAAAAGTTAAAGAAAGGTGAAACTATTACTTTAATTATTCCTGATTTTGTTACAGTATATCCTGATTTTGTAACAGAAGGGTGGACTGTTGATAATGTTCAAAAGTTCTGTGATGAACATGGTGTAACTTTAAATGTTAAATATGAAGAAACAGATAGTTATCCAGAAGGAACAATTATTTCACAAAGTCGTGTTGTTGGAACTAAGGTAATTGAAAATACACCTTTAAATATAACAGTTGCTAAAGCAAAACCAAAAGAAGAAAAACCAACTGTTGATGATGATAAAAAAGATGAGGAAACAACAGAAGATAAGGATAAAGTTGATGAAGGGAAAAATAATTAAATGTTTAAGTAATGATTACACGGTTCTTGCAGAAGGTGAAACTTACATTTGTAAGAGCCGTGGTAAATTTCGTAAATTAAATATAATACCACTTGTAGGTGATAATGTTATATTTGATGAACAAAATAAATATATATTAGAAATTCTTCCAAGAACAAATGAACTTGTTAGGCCACCAGTTGCTAATATTGGTCAAGCAATATTAATAACTAGTGTTAAAGAACCAGATTTTTCTTCAAACTTACTTGATAAACTAATTACAATTATTGAATATAATAATGTTAAACCAATAATATGTTTTACAAAAATTGATTTATTAACAAGTGAAGAAAAAAAAGAAATAGAAACTATTTATAATTATTATAAAAGTATAGGTTATGATGTTTATTATAATTATGAAATAGATGAGATAAAGAAAATATTTAAAGATAAAGTAAGCGTTTTTACTGGACAAACAGGAGCTGGTAAAAGTACTTTACTTAATAAATTAGATAGTAATCTTAATATTAAAACTGGTGAAATTTCTATTGCTTTAGGTCGTGGTAAACATACAACAAGACATACTGAATTAATTAATTTATGTGGTGGACTAGTAGCTGATACACCAGGCTTCTCAGCTCTATCACTTGATTCTTTATCAAAAGCTGATATAAGAGATCAATTCAATGAATTTAATAAATACCGTGATTTATGTAAATATAAAGATTGTATGCATGATAAAGAAGATCACTGTATGATTAAAGAAAAAGTAAATGATAAAACAATATTAAAAAGTAGATATGAAAATTATTTAAAATTTATAGAGAAGTAGGTGAGTTATGAAATTATCTATCTCATATTTAAGTATTAAAGAAGATTTAAAAAATAAATTAAATTTATTAAATAATACAACAACAAACTTTATTCATGTTGATATTATGGATGGAAATTTTGTTAATAATAAAACAATGGATGATTTAAAACAAATAGAACTATTAAAAGAATTAAGTAAACCTTTAGATGTTCATTTAATGGTTGAAGATGTAGAGAGATATATTGATATTTATAAAGTTTTAAAACCTACTTATATAACATTTCATATTGAACTAGATAATATTATAAATATATTAGAAACAATAAAAAAAATAAAAGAATTAGGTATTAAAGTAGGTATTTCATTAAATCCAAATACTTCAATAGATTCTTTAAAACCATATTTAGAATTTATTGATTTAGTATTAGTTATGAGTGTTGTACCTGGAATGGGTGGTCAAACATTTATAGAAAACACTTTTACTAAATTAAGAGAATTAAATGATTTAAAAGAAAAATATAATTTTAAAGTAGAAGTTGATGGGGGAGTAAATAATATATTAATACCTAAATTAAAAGAATATAATGTTGATATAGTTGTTGTTGGAAGTTATATTACTAACAGTAATAATTATCAAGAAAAAATAAATGAATTAAATATATAAAAAAAGATCTATTCAGTTAAATTTCTGAATAGATTTTTTTATCATAATCATGTTGTCCAGTGTTTTGACTTGCTAACTGTTCACTAGTTAATAAGAAGAACGTATGTGTTAAAATATTTTCACCACTATCTGATACCGGATCATCCCAAGTTAAATCCAAGTGATACCAAACACCGTCTAATAATACAGCATTCCAAACATGATCATAGGTTGCAATCTTCATATTAGTTATACCCATTTTATCTAAGAATAGAGCCATAGTATCTGCATATCCTCCACAAATAGCTTTACCCTCATAAAGAAGTCCATAAGCAGAATGAGAATTACTATCACTAGTACTCTTATCACCACTAAGTATAGCATTAGATCTTTCTTCATCATAAACAGTATTATTTACTATATAATCATGAACAGCTAATATTTTATCACGATCACTCATTCCATCTTTAATTAGTTCTTTATAAATACTATCTATTTTATTATCAATCTCTTTAATCCTATTTTCACTATATAATTTCTTAACATCAACTTTAATTCTTCCTAAAGAAGAAATATCAGCAGTAATAGTACTATAAGTATTATATGGATGAACAAAGTTATTTAAATGAGATAAAGTACTTTGATCTTTAAAAATACTATTAACATCATTTTTACAACTAATATATTCATCAGGACAATAAAAAGTAAATGAGTCCCAACCATTATTTAATACAGTATATACAATATTTAATAAATCTTGTTTATTATATGGAACAAAATCTTTTGTTTCTTTAACATAATTAAAATCAGTATCTAAGTGATAATAAGAGTACTCTGGAATAATAACTTCATTCTTATATAAAAAGTTCTTAGCAATATAAGTAACTATAACATTTTGATTTAAAATAATTAATAATAATATTAAAATAAAAAAAATTAACACATATTTTCTTTTCATATTTTCACCTAAAATAATTATATCAAAAAATCAAAAAAAAAGAAGTATAAATTACTTCATTTCATTAACTTTTTTAGTTAATCTTGATTTGTTACGTGCTGCAAAGTTTGGAGTAACAACACCTTTTGCTTTAGCTTTATCAATTCTTTTAATAGCAACAGCAAGTTTTTCTTTTGCACCTTCAACATCTTTATTTAAAATAGCTTTTTCTACATTTTTCATAGCAGTTCTCATACTAGCTTTGAAATCGTTATTACCAGCTTTCTTTTTAGCATCTACGATAACTTTCTTTTTAGCGTTTTTCATATTTGGCATAAAATTCACCTCCAGGCCATTAATAATCTAATTTTAACAAAAATTTACAAAAAAATCAACAAAAATATAGTATTACTTTAGTTTTTTAGTTATTTTTCTTGTAAATTTTATTATTTTATTAACAAATGTTTGATATAATCAGTTTGGGAACATTTAATAAGTTGGGTGGAGCCAAACTTCAAAAATGAAGGGAGGCGATAAAATGAACAAGAAGGATTTTTTAATTCTATCTCTAGTAATAATTATCTTCCTTTTACTATTTTTACTTTTTATAGTATTAATATAAAAGAAATCCACCTAACTCAGCAATGATTTAGGTGGAACCAATCAATTGGCAACACTCAACCTGCGAAAATTGAATGTTCCTTTAATATTTTATGAAGACAACTTCATCTATATACATACTATCACAAATTAATATTTTTTACAAGTAACTTTAATTTAAAACATTTACTTTTGTACCACAAAGTGATATAATGTAGGTACGAAGGGAAATCAGGTGATAATGTGCATAACACAGAATTAATTAATTTTTTAAATAATAATAATGGATATATTACAACATCAGAATTAGTAAAACTTAAAATTTTTAAATCCAAAATAAATGATTATATAAAAAATGGTATTATAGAAAAAGTTAGTCATGGATTATATATGGATACAAATAAATTTAAAGATGACTATTATATATTACAAAAAAAATATCCAAGTGCTATATTCTCATATAATACAGCTTTACATATTTTAAATCTTACAAATAAGGTTCCATCGGAAATTGATATAACAGTTCCAAGAAATAAGAAAGTAAGAGGAAATTATAATGTTCATCACTCATCTGAAAATTATTACAATATAGGAATTATTGAAGTAAAAAGTCCAATTGGGAATCCTGTTAAAGTTTATAATGCTGAAAGATGTATATGTGATATGTTAAGAAATGAAAGGGAGATTGATTTGGAATTACAAAACAGAATTTTAAATTATTATTTTAATAGTAAAGAAAAAAATATTGATTTATTGACTGAGTATGCTAAAATATTTAACATTTATGAAAAAGTTGATACAATTGTGAAAGTAATGATGAAATGGTAGAAAACTCTAATATAAAAAAACTAATAAAAGAAGTAGAAGTAAAGCATAATCTTAATCATTATGAAATATTACAAAGATATATGTTTGAACGAATTTTAGAAAGAATTTCTTTATCTAAGTATAATGATAATTTTATTTTAAAAGGCGGACTATTATTATCTGCAATATTTGGAATAGATAATAGAATGACAAAAGATATGGATACAACTATTAATGGTATAGATATAAAAAAAGAAAAAATGATAAATATTTTAAATGAAATATTAAGTGTAGATTTAAAAGATGGAGTTAAGTTTGATATTGTTAATATAACTAATATAAGAGAAGATGATATATACGGTGGCAATAAATATCACATTATAGGAAAATTAAATAATTTGAAAGTTAATTTAGAAATTGATATATCAACAGGAGATAAAGTTACTCCAAGAAAATTAAAATATAAATATCCTTTAATATTTGAAAACAAAACAATAATTATAAATAGTTATAATATTGAAACTATATTAGCTGAAAAAATAGAAACAGTACTTAGAAGAGGAAAATTTAATAGTAGAATGAAAGATTATTATGATATATATTATTTTTTAACAAAATTTAAAAGTGAAATAAATATAGATATATTAAGAAAAGCAATTTTAAATACTATAAAGAAAAGAAATTCATATAATTATTTAATTGATTATGAACAAATAATATTTTCGATTGTTAATGATGATAGAATTTTAAGATTATGGAATATTTATAGTAATAAATATGAATATGCAAATGGTATAGATATTAAAGAAATACTAATGTTATTAAAAAGTTTAATTGAAGAATTAAAAATAGAAAAAGTAACAATCTAATTTTGTAAAAAAACTTAGTTATTTAAAAGCAACTAAGTTTTTTAAATTTAAGACAAATTTCTTTCTTGTAAATTAACTAGATATGTGTTAAAATTAAATCATAGATAGGGTGATAGATATGTATCATAGAAGAAATACAAAGAGTATTATACTTACAGTTTTAATAATATTATCTTTTGTAATGGTAATAGGATATTCAGCTTTAAGTAGTAAATTAGTAATAAATGGTACTTCAAATATTACAAGTAATTTTAGAGTATTATTTACAGACATTCAAGAAGGAACAATGAATAGTTCAGAAACGAAAGATACTTCATTTGAAGCTACAACTGCAACTTTCCAAGTTGATTTAAAGAAGCCAGGAAGTACAGCAGAATATATATTAACAGTAGAAAATCAAGGAAGTTTAGATGCATATTTAGAAAGTATTGAAGG
>CALVVE010000011.1 GCA_944363775.1 uncultured Bacilli bacterium
GGTAAATATTTAACAACTAAACCATCATAATCAACATATATTTCGTTTTTATGGGATTTAGTTTTATAAGCATAATCTATTTTTCTAATATAACCAATATCTCCATTAAATACATTTTCTTCTGGCATATTTACAAGTTGCAATACTTTATCTCCTTCACGATAAATTGTATCTCCAACTTTTAGTTCATTTTTATTTGGATTTTCTGGATTAAAAACTTTTTGTAAATCTTTATTTAAATCATCTATTCCACAACGTCCACGGTACATAGGTGCCATAAGTTGTACTCTTTTAGCATCATAACCTTTTGAAATCATTGTATTACATAAATTCATTAAATTATTTGGAATTGATTCACTAGAACATTGTAAAAATGTATAATCATCTCTTGTTTCTAAGAAAAATTCATTTAATTCACCTTCTCTAATTTCCGTAGCAAGTGTGGTTATATAAGAATTTTCATCTTGTCTATAAAGTAAATTTAAATGAATTGTATTTATACAATCACTTTCAATAAAATCTTTTAATAACTGTCCTGGCCCAACTGAAGGTAATTGGTGATAATCACCTACTAAAACTAATTTAATATTATTTGTTAACCCTTCAAGTAAACTATTAAATAAGAAAGTATCAATCATACTTACTTCATCAACAATTATTAAATGACTAAAGTCTTTATTATACTTATTAATTAAAAATGAATTGTTATCTTTATTCCATTTTAAGAATCGATGTATTGTCGTAGCTGGAAGAAGTGTTGATTCACTCATTCGTTTACTAGCTCTTCCAGTTGGTGCAAGTAAAGCAATACGACTGACTAATTCATCATTACCTAAATCATTTAACTCTTTATATAAATTTACAATAGCTTTAATAATTGTTGTTTTACCTGTCCCTGGTCCACCAGTAATAATTAATAAATTATTTTCTAAAGCTTGTTTAATTGCAGCTTTTTGATCATCATTATAAAC
Organism: uncultured Bacilli bacterium; assembly: GCA_944363775.1. GTDB lineage: Bacteria > Bacillota_I > Bacilli_A > RF39 > UBA660 > Pelethosoma. Next base: position 972 of record CALVVE010000011.1, read on the forward strand.
AATGTTATTAGACTTTTCCATATTTTCTAAATAATAATCTAATTTTTTATATTTAGTTTTAGGTGCTTCACTTAAATATTTTAATTTACTAATTATATTACTTTCAGCTTTATATAAATCCATAAGCATATATGAATCATTATCTTTTACAATCATATATTCTAATATCAATTCTTCTAAAGCATTTAAAAATGTTTCATTATTTACTTCAAATTTTAAATAATTACAAACCCCAAAATATATTTCATCATATAAAAAATAAGTATCACCACGACTATAAGTCATATCTTTTATTATATATAAAATACAAGCTTTTATACGTTCAAATGAATCATCTTCAATATTTAAATTTTCTTTTAATTCATCTATTTTTAAAAAACTAATTTCTTCAATATCATTTAATATATTAAAAGCATTTGTTTCTATATTTCTAATTGTATTTTCTTTATATTTATTATAAATTACTAATGAATCTTTCATTGAAAAACCAAGTTCAGTAAGATAAACAATTGTTTTATGACTTTCTTCATATTTATTTAAAACACTTACTATTTTTTTAGCTTTAGAACTACTTAATTTAGGAACTAAATTTAAACATGCTTCTTCTTCAAGTATTCTATCTAATGCATTTTCTCCTAATGTTTCAACAATACTAGTTGCCATTTTTTCACCAATTCCCGGAAATAAATCACTTGATAAAAATTCAATTACACCATCTTTACCTTCTGGTTTTACTCGTTCATATTCTTTTACTTGATATTGAAAACCATACTTAGGATGAGTAAAAGTTTCCCCATACATATAATATGTATCATCTTTTTTTAAATCGGCAAAATAACCAGTGAATGTAACTGTTTTATTAACATAATCTAACATTTCTTCATCATTAGTCTCTTTTAATTTTAATAATCCAATAATATAACCATTATTAGAATTAAATATACTTCTTACAAATTGTCCTTTTATATAATTTTTCAAAGTTACCACCATTTCCTATTTTACTTTAAAAAGAAAAAGAATACAAGTTATTTTAAGAACTTATATTCTTTAATTATTTCTCTATCTTTCTCATTTTCAGATAAATAAATTTTATTTACATAATCTTTAATAGCTAATAAATATTCTTTTTTATTATTTATAGTTGTAACATTAAATATTTGTTTTTCAAATTCTTTAGAACTATGTTTTAGTGGTAATGTTTCTTTTTTAATTAATTCTATATCTTTAATATTTAATTCTTCTTTTATATTATTAATTTTATTAATAGTTTTAATATATTTATTTTTTCTTTCTTGAAATTTATATTCCATACGAAGTATAATTCCTAAAGAAACACCACTAATTAGTATTAGAACTAAAGGTTCTTTTAAAATAATAAATACAACTTGAAAATATATTTTTACATTTCCTGTTGTAAAAATACTTCCTATCAAAGTATACCCATAAGTTAATAAATATGGTAATATTCCCATTAAAAGATATTCTTTATAATTTCTTTTGGATATATCATTAACTTTTTTTAAATCATTTTCCAAATTACCATAATATATTTTTTCCTTCACAACAATCACCTTATTCGCATATTATATTTTAATATAATATTATTGTCAAATTAAATTTTTTTTGTTACAATTTAGATAGATAAAGTATGAAGGAGTAAAGATGAAGATAGTGGAAATTACAAAAGAATGGGAATGTGAAGTCTCTTGTTTAGGAGAATATAATAATAGTGGCGGTTGTGGTAGTAAATTTATTATTAATGAATATGATTTATATCCAAGAATTAAAAACTCGGATTATGTTTTTATTTGGGTATGTCCAAAATGTGGTCATATGAATATGCTTTTAAAAAGTGAAGTTCCTAAGAATGTTCAATATAATTTATTAACTTTATTAACTTGTAATTGGACTATTTGGGAAAAATTAAAACGTAATTCTTTTTTAATTCAAATAGCTAATATGGAACGTTTAAAATTAATTACGGAAGAAGAAGAAAAGGATAATCCTAATATGGAGCTAATAGAAAAATTAGAAAACCCATATAATTTTGTAGAAGAAAATATTAAAACTTTAGAAAAAATTAAGAAATTAAAAAAATGATTCACTCGAATCATTTTTTTGGTGCTCCCCAACAAGCAACAACATTACAACTACTACTTGATGGTTCTGGATTTGGCATTTCCATTTTTACAATCATTGGAACTTTAAATGCTTTACCAAATGCCATACAAGTTCCTGGTTGTAAACTTTTTTGTTTTTCAACTATTTCCGCACTAATATTAGGAATCATCTTTTTAATATAGTCTAAATCTCTTGGATGATTCATTTTAAATATTAAGAAATCAATACATTGTGAAATAACTGTTTCAGATATTTCAACTGGTCTTTGACTTATTAAATTAAATACTAAACCATATTTTCTTCCTTCTTTAGCAACACGTTCAAAAATATTATAACCAATTAAATATTTATCATTATCATTTTGAACATAACGATGAGCTTCTTCTAAGAAAATGTGGAATGGAATAGAAGCACGAACTTTTAATCCTTTAGTAAATTCAAATAACATTCTGGTATATATTTTTACTATTACTTTAGCAAGTGTATCATCAATATCTTCCAAGTTAAAGTTTATTATTTGGGCTTTAGTATTTCCTTTAGCAACTAAACCAATAATGTATTGTTCAAGAGTACAAAATTGTGGATATTCAAAGAATCTTGCATATTCACTTATTACTAATGAGTGAAGACGAACTTTTAAAGTTATCGCATCTCCATATGATTTATCATTACGAAGTAATCCTTCACTAATTAATGTAAAGTTTAAAGCTTTTTCCATATCAACTAATGTGAAGTAATGTTTCTCATGTGGTTCATAAGTATCCATTGCTTCATCAATAAAACTACTAATATACTCTGTAACTAAAATACTTTCAGTAAAGTTTCCAGCTGTATCAATTGTAAAACACTCACGGAATTTTCTTGTATAACCAATTCCTTGTACTGGAGCTTCTAAATTAAATTGTGGTGTTGAACAAGTAGCTAAAATTGAAAAAATATCATTTCTTTTACTTGAAGAAGTTTGATTAGTATAAAGAATTGTCATAATTGCTTTAGCAATTAAATGATTTTTATATTTAGTTGCTTGATCACTTGATTCAGCAAAAATATTAGTTAATTTAATCATTCTCTCAATGATTGGAAGTTGTGAGTGTTCACTTGCTTGAAGTAAAAGAGCAATATCATCAATTGTAAGTAACCATAATGGAATTCGAAGACGTTCTCCTCCACTACTTTCATCATTTTCATTAGTACTATAAAATTTAAAATTTAAGTTAGGATTAATATCATGAATATTTTTAAATGCATTGTGATATTCTCCATAAGCATCAAAGATAAAGAAATTAGATTTATATGGTAAAAAACTTGAGTTAGTAAAAACATTTTGTAAAAGTCTAGCAACCCCACAAGATTTACCACTACCCGTATTACCCATTATTGCCATATGATTACTAAATAAATCATTAATGTCTACATAAATTGGGTAATTATCATATAATGGTGAATATCCAAGTAACATACTTCCTGGTTTATTCTCACCAACTATTAAAGCAACTTCATCTTTTTCAATTACTCTAATCTTAGAAGCAAGTGAAGGTTTACGAATAACTCCTCCAACAAATTTACCATTAACTATTTCTCCTAAGAATTTAATTTTAATAATATCAGCACTAATATCATCTACTTCACCTAATATTTTTTTCTTTTCATCTTCAAAAACTACGTGTAAATTCATTAAATTAGTAACTAATGGTGCATCTTTAGGTATTTCAACATGTGCTTCATTATCACTTATATAAATTATTTTTCCAAACATTTTATCATCCCCTATATTAATTCTTCTATTTTTTCTTTTATTTCTTTACTTTCATTTTTAATTATTTCTTTTATTTTTAATGATTTACTATAAAGTTCTAATTTATCTTCATAATAATCTAACTTTTCAATTACTTGGTGTAATTGATTGTTTATTGCTGTTCTACTAACATTATTATTTTCACTTATTTCTGAAAGTGTTAAATTATTAAAATAATAATCAATAAAATATTCTTGTTGTTTTTCTGTTAACAAATTACCATAATAATCAAATAAATTTATATAATAAATATGATTATCCAAGTTTTATCACCAAATTAATAAATACAAATAACACAAATAGTGCCGTTAATAAGTATATTGGTGTCATAAGTTTATGATGGTAAAATAACTTATTATTAACAGCCATATCAACTAACAAAAGAACAATCATAAATTGTGTAACTAACAACATTTCACTAATATTTATTGAAAGAAGTGCTGAAAAAAATGTTACAACAGCTAAAACAATTTGAATAAATAAAGCAAATTCCTCTTTTTTTTCTTTCATAACTCACCTACAAATCTTTAAATAACCCATAAATATATTTTTCAATATCAAATACTTTTAAATCAGTTATCTTTTCACCTAAACCAATATATTTTACTGGTATACCAATATTTTCTTTTATAGCAAGAACTATTCCACCTTTAGCAGTACCATCTAATTTAGTTAATACTATTCCTGTAATATCAGTAATTTCTTTAAAACTTTTAGCTTGACTTATCCCATTTTGACCAGTTGTCGCATCCATTACTAATAATGTTTCATGAGGGGCCCCTGGAATAATTTTACCAATAACTTTATTCATTTTATTTAATTCATTCATTAAATTAACTTTATTTTGTAAACGGCCTGCTGTATCAATTAATACTACATCAACATTTTCTTTTAATGCTTTTTCTAAGCCATCATAAATTACACTTGATGGATCAGCGTTATCTTTAGAAACATATGGAATACCAATTTGTTCTGCCCATAATCTTAATTGATCAACTGCCCCAGCTCTAAAAGTATCACCAGCAATTAATAAAACTTTTTTACCTTCATTATGAAGATTATAAGCAATTTTACCAATTGTTGTTGTTTTACCGACACCATTTACACCAACAAATAATAAAACAGTTGGCCCAGTCTCACTAAAATTAATCTTATTTACTATAACATCATTATTAACATAAATAATAAACATTTCATCAACTATAATTTCTTTTAAGTCTTCAGTATCAACTATATTTTCACGTTTAACACGTTTTCTTAATTGATCCACAAATTTCATAACAGTATCTACACCAATATCTGCCATAATTAAAATTTCTTCTAATTCTTCAAAATATTCTTCACTTACTTTTTTATGTTTTTTACTAAGTAAACTAAGTTTTGAAGAAAATTCTTTACGTGTTTTTTCTAACCCTTTATCATAAGTTTCGATATCTTTTTTTTGTTCTTCTGTTTTACCAGAAAATATATTCTTAAATTTGTCAAAAATTCCCATATAATCACCTTATCTATATCCATTTTACACTAAAAAAAAGAAAAGAACAATACTTTGATTGTCCTTTTATATAGTAATTATTATTAACATGAATATTTATAACATGTATATGGTTCTTTCGTTGTTGTACATTTTTTTTCATAATTATAACATGGGAAGGCACAATTCTGTTCTTGATAATTTAAAGGCGAGCAATCAGATAACTTATTTCCACAATAATCCCATTTTTCAATATCAAATATACTAGGATACTCATCATCTGGGTATGCATAAACATATTTATCGGATACCACGTTTTTACAGCTTTCACTCGTATTATAACAAGTACATGCACGTTTTATTTTATATGATTTAGTACTTGTTACTTTGTTTCCTGCTGAATCAGTACAAGTGGCAGTAATCTTTCTTGGGTTTCCAGCAGTACTCAATGTTACTTTTCTAGCATTTGTACCTGCACTAGAGCCTGTGTCACCACTATCATCCTTAATAGAAAAACTCTTAACTCCACTACTTCCATCTGAACATTTAGCAGTTGCGACCGCTCCAGCTTTATACACACCACTACTTAATGTAGTTCCGCTAATGCTCCATGAAATCGTCGGATTATGATCATCTGTCTTAACTGTTTTTGTATCACAAGTTCCTACATTTCCAACATTATCATATACCTTCCATGTAACAGTTGAAGTTCCATCTGCTTGCACTGTCCAACTACTTTGCTCTTTATCTACCTCGTTTGTTGTTGCTCCTGTGGTTGTTACTGTTTTTTTAGTACTACATCCACTATCTTCATCTGAACAACTAGCAGATGTATACACATTAACATCAGCCCATCCACCTGTATAATTTGCACCAGTACTACTTCCTTCTTTTAAAATAGGTGTACAAGTTGGTGCCACTTTATCTACTTTAGCAGTAATTGAACTACATGTTGCACTGTTTCCAGCATTATCATATGTTTTCCATGTTAAATATGAAGTTCCATTTGCATATACAGTCCAACTACTTTGTTGTTTATTAGTTGCATTTGTTGTAGCCCCTGTGGTTGTTACTGTTATTTTACTACTACATCCACTTAAACCATCTCCACAACTTGCAGATGTATAAACGTTTCCTTTATACCATGCTCCACCATAATTTCCTCCTGATGAGGTTCCATATTTAGCTATAGGTGTACAACTTGGGGCTGTTTTATCTACTTTAACACTCTTACTACAACTATTGGTGTTTCCTGCTCTATCTTTTACATATCCATTCCATGTAGTTCCACCAGTCTCTCCTTGACTACTGCTTCCTACACCATTATAATTTGTTCCTCCTGTTGTTAAACCATAGTTGCTTATTCCACTTTGTACACTTCCATTATCTTGGCGATTTAAATTTACTGTTACATTACTTCTATACCATCCATTTGTTCCTGATGTTCCACTAAAGCTTACACTACAACTTGGTTTTGTTTTATCTATATGAATATGTTGATTACTTGGACATTTTGTACTATTTCCAGCTATATCATATACCGTTCCTGGACTTGCTGTACTTGTATTTATTTCAGCACTTTGAGTATGACTTACATTACCCTTACATCCGCTTCGATAACTTCCATTTGGATCACTACATGTTCCTTTTATTGTTAAATTATAATTTATCCAATTACTATTTCCTCCACTACTTACACATACTGGAGCTGTCTTATCTATTTTGATTATATATTTTTCACTTACTTCACTTATATTTCCTGCATTATCTTTGGCACGTACATAATAGTGTTGTACTTGTTCTTTACTCTCTACCCCATTTACACTCATTGTTGTCCATGTTTTTAAGTCTATACTTCTTTCATATGTTTTTATTCCACTTAATGAGTCACTTGATGCTTGGACTTGCGCTACATTGGTATTTACCCATGTATCACTTGCAATTACTGTTCCTCCACTATTATTTTTCTTTAGTGTTATTACTGGTTTTGTTGGTGGTGTTTTATCTATTTTTGTTATTCCTACTTGATATGTTAAACTTACATTTCCATCTTGATCTTTTACTTTCATTTTTACTGTTTGATTTTTATCAAATGTCTTTTTATTTGTTGTTTGCCATGTTGCACCATCATCAAAACTATATCCCACTATTTTTGTTTTACTTGATACACTACTTATTACTAATGTTACATCTTTGTTTTGCCATTTTGTTGCATTACCTGTTACTTCTTTTATTATTGGTAAATCTGTATTTTCTATTACTACAGTTACCGTTAATTTTCTCTTATTTCCACTTTTATCTTCTGCTTCATATATTATTTTATATGTTCCTACAAAGTTACTTACATTACTTGTTACTTTATAATCTTTTCCATTAAATTGTTTTACTTCTCCACTATTATCTGTTACACTTGCTTCTGGTATTTTAAATTCTCCATCTCGTGTTGAATAATAATATGTGAAATTTTTATTTTTTCCTTGTACTACTATTTCTGGAGCAACTGTATCTACTACTGTTACTTCTATTTTTAATTCTTTACTATTTCCTTTACTATCAACTGCTTTATATATCAAATCAAATTTATTTCCTACTTTACTTGTATCTACATAAGATACTTCGGTATTTGTTCCACTTTTCTTTATTGTTGGTCCTGTTACGGTTGCTGGATTTCCTTCGGTATCTTTAGCAGTTACATTTTGACCTACATACAACGAATTTACTTCTACTTTTTCTTTTAAATTTAGAGAATCATCAAACTTTATTAAATATTCTCCCCTTGCATTATCACAATTTGTTTCTTCATAATTATAGTTATATTTCCCATTATTATTTACTACAATGACACAGCCTTCTATTTCTTTATTTGTTCTAGGATCTAATACTTCTTCAGCATCAATAAATCCTGCTTTAGCAAGATCACTTGGTGACAAAAATAATGTTCCTCCGTTTTCTTTTGGAAGTTCACTTGCATTCTTTACTCCCCAGTTTTTTCCTGCTTGTAATAATTTATCTATTTGCCTATTATATAAATTTTCTTTACTTGTATTTAAGCCCCCTAAAAGAAGTGGCACAGAAATTGCCATAATAATTCCTAATACTACTAAAACTGTTAATAATTCTATTAAAGTAAATCCCTTTTTCATACTCTCACCTTATTTTATTTTACACTAAATAAAAAAAAATTGCTATATGCTTTTAACAATTTTTTTATTTATTAATAATTTTTTATCGTTCTTCTAATTTCTCGTTCAATATCTCTTTTCTTAATTGTTTCCCTCTTGTCATAATCTTTTTTACCTTTAGCAACACCAATTAATACTTTGGCATAATTTCCCTTAAAATATAATTTTAAAGGTATTAAAGTAAAACCTTCTAATTTTATTTTATTATTTAATTTTAATATTTCTTTACGATGCATTAAAAGTTTTCTAGTTCTTGTTTCATCATGATTAAAAATATTTCCTTCTTTATAATGACTTATATGCATATTAAGAAGAAAAATCTCATTATTTCTTATAACCGCATAACTATCTTTTAAATTTGCTTGACCATTTCTTATTGATTTTACTTCAGTTCCTTTTAAAACAATTCCCGCTTCAACAGTATCTTCAATAAAATAATCATGTTTAGCTTTTCTATTAATTATTTCCATATTTATCTCCTCAATATTTTTTCTCTATTTATTTTTGCATATACAATACTTTCTTCTTTTGAAACAGATGTTAAAGTAACATTAACTATTTCAGCCAAAGAATGTTTTTCACCATTACTATAATAATAAACTTTATTTTCATCACATTTAAAATTTGGAATAGTATGAGCTAAAATACGCATTTTATATAAATCATTTACTTCCACAACAATTCCTTTTTCATCAATTCGAATAACTTGTCCTGTAAAACTTTCTCCAATAAATTTTTCTAAATATTCACACATTTTACTTCTATCTATATAACGTTCTAAATCCATAGATCTTCTTTCTGTTTTAGAAGCAATAGTAGCTAAATATGGTAATTCTTGTTCATATTCAGAAATTAATTGATTATAATCAACATTTTTTTTATAAACATCACCAATAACATAATCTTTTATTATTTGATGAATTATTAAATCATTAATTCTTCGGATTGGTGAAGTAAAATGGGTATATAATCTTCCTGTTTCTTCTTTAACTGCCAAACCATAATGATCTGTTGGAATTGGATAATATTCAGCTTTTTTCATAGAGTGTAATAGTCTATCACAAACAATTGAATAATAAGGACTATCTTTGCATAAATCTAATGTTTTTTGCATATATAATGGATTGTTATAATTATCTTCTAAACTATATGGTAATTCTATTCCTAATAATTTTAATAGTTCTTCTAAATCAGTAATATTTTCAACATCTGGAATACGATGCCCACGATATAAAAATGGTAAATACATATTATGAGCTGTAGTAGCAACAATTTTATTTGCTTCAATCATAAATTCTTCAATTAACTTTTCAGCTTGACCACGATTTCTTAAAGTTATATCAATTATTTCATCATTTTCAATAATAAATTTTGGTTCTTCTCTTTCAAAATTAATACTACCTTCTTTAAATCTTATTTTTCTAAATTTTTTAGCAAGTCTATTCATTAAAAATAATGTATCTTTAAAATTTTCATAACCAGGTACTTCTTCTCCATTTAATACTTTATTTACATTTTCATATGTCATACGTTTTTTAGAATTAATAACTGATTTTTCAATGTGATAATCAACTAATTTCCCACTTTCACTATATTCGGCAATAACTGAAAGAGTTAAACGATCTACTCCTTCATTTAATGAACATATCCCATTTGAAATTTCGTGTGGTAACATAGGTATTACACGATCTATTAAATAGATACTAGTCCCACGATTTAAAACTTCTTCATAAATTTTTGAACCCTTTTTTATATAATGACTTACATCAGCAATATGAACACCTAATAAATAATTACCATTATCTAATTGTTTTAGTGAGACTGCATCATCAAAGTCTTTAGAATCATTACCATCAATTGTAAAAATTAAATCATTAGTATAATCAGTTCTATTTTCTTTATCTTTTTCTCTTACTTCATTTGGTATTTGTTCTACTTCTTTCATAACTTTTTTTGAAAAAATATATGGAATTTGTTCTTTTTCAAGTTTACAAATCATTTCAATATCAGGATCATCTTTATGTCCAATTACTTTAATTATTTCAGCATCATAATTATTATTACCAAATTGTTTACCCAATTTAAACAACACTTTAAAATCATCGGCAATTTTATTATCATCAGATAAACGCACTTTTAATTTTTGATATTTTTTATCATCATTTAAAATATATTTTATACCATCTTTAAAATAAACAGTTCCTGTCATATATTTATTATTTTTAGTAATAACTTCTTCAATTAAACCATTCTCACCTTTGAAATCGATTAGATGTACTTTAACAAAATCTCCATTTGCAACATATGAAGAAAAATTAGGATTTACTTTAACAATACCATAATCAGTTTTAATAAAAGTTGTTCCATCATATCTTTTTTCTACAGTCCCGAATCGATATTCACTTTTATTAGTTGTTAAATATGTATTACTTTTAGTTTTTAATATTTTATAACTTTTTTCTAACTTTCTTAAATTTAAATATAAATCTTCTTTTGATATATTTAAACTATCACATATTTCATGATAAGAATATGCTTTTTTTGAAAGTAAATTTATAATTTGTTCTTCTATACTCATAATACCACCACTCCTTTATTATAAAACAAATAAAATAAAAAGAAAAGAAAAAAAGATCAAATCTGATCTTTTTTAATAGTGATAACAAGATGCATATCCACATGCTGAATTCTTACATGATTTATATTGTGTACATGTAGTTGATTCACAACCAGCGGCCGAGCAACGTTTTCCTGTTGTACATTTTTGAGTCTGTTGATAGGTGAAAAATCCATATATTGGTGGAGATGTTACAGTTGTTTGTAAAGGCTGACATGCATAGGTAAATCTTTCACGAGAAGAATTATCGGAAGCGACTTTCCATGATGTCGGACTATAAGTTACGCCATCGCAATCTGCAGTATAATATGTATGTGGATCTTTAACGTTAGAATAAGGTGTATTTACAGAAGAACCCCATGTTTGACATCCACATTTAGCAATATTTCTTTTATATTGTGAACATTTCGTATCTTCACATCCACATGCTTTTGTACGACATGACTTATATCCACAACTTGAATTTGAAGAATACGTACAAACATTATAAGGTCCAAATGTCTTAGTGGTTGTGTTTCCTGCTTTATCCTTACAAGTTACAGTTCTTGTTTTTCCTTTTCCGACTGGGAAATTATAAGCATCTCCATTTCCTTGGGTATATCCACTATATCCACTATGTTCATCCGTACATTTTGGATTTACCATGTATCTAGTATAACAGGTACTTCCATCCGATGCTTTATGAGAACTTCCTTTACTACTGGACTCTAAAGTGATCGTTGGTCCTTTTTTATCTACTTGTGCGGTAATCTTACTACAAGTCTTACTATTTCCGGCATTGTCATACGTCTTCCATGTTAAGTATGACGTTCCATTTGCTTGTACCGTCCAACTTCCACTAGAATTATATTGTTTATTGGTTACGTGTGTGGTCGCTCCAGATGTTGTTAATGTTTTCTTATCCGCACATTTACTTAAACTGTCTCCACAAGTGGCTGAAGTATAAATATTTCCACTATACCATCCTCCGGTATAGTTTGCTCCTCCACTACTTCCTTTCTTCACTACATTTGTACAACTTGGTGCCGTAGTATCCACTTTAACACTGTTACTACAACTATTCGTGTTTCCAGCTCTATCCTTGATGTATCCATTCCATGTAGTTCCACCAGTCTCTCCTTGACTACTGCTTCCTACACCATTATAATTTGTTCCTCCTGTTGTTAAACCATAGTTGCTTATTCCACTTTGTACACTTCCATTATCTTGGCGATTTAAATTTACTGTTACATTACTTCTATACCATCCATTTGTTCCTGATGTTCCACTAAAGCTTACACTACAACTTGGTTTTGTTTTATCTATATGAATATGTTGATTACTTGGACATTTTGTACTATTTCCAGCTATATCATATACCGTTCCTGGACTTGCTGTACTTGTATTTATTTCAGCACTTTGAGTATGACTTACATTACCCTTACATCCGCTTCGATAACTTCCATTTGGATCACTACATGTTCCTTTTATTGTTAAATTATAATTTATCCAATTACTATTTCCTCCACTACTTACACATACTGGAGCTGTCTTATCTATTTTGATTATATATTTTTCACTTACTTCACTTATATTTCCTGCATTATCTTTGGCACGTACATAATAGTGTTGTACTTGTTCTTTACTCTCTACCCCATTTACACTCATTGTTGTCCATGTTTTTAAGTCTATACTTCTTTCATATGTTTTTATTCCACTTAATGAGTCACTTGATGCTTGGACTTGCGCTACATTGGTATTTACCCATGTATCACTTGCAATTACTGTTCCTCCACTATTATTTTTCTTTAGTGTTATTACTGGTTTTGTTGGTGGTGTTTTATCTATTTTTGTTATTCCTACTTGATATGTTAAACTTACATTTCCATCTTGATCTTTTACTTTCATTTTTACTGTTTGATTTTTATCAAATGTCTTTTTATTTGTTGTTTGCCATGTTGCACCATCATCAAAACTATATCCCACTATTTTTGTTTTACTTGATACACTACTTATTACTAATGTTACATCTTTGTTTTGCCATTTTGTTGCATTACCTGTTACTTCTTTTATTATTGGTAAATCTGTATTTTCTATTACTACAGTTACCGTTAATTTTCTCTTATTTCCACTTTTATCTTCTGCTTCATATATTATTTTATATGTTCCTACAAAGTTACTTACATTACTTGTTACTTTATAATCTTTTCCATTAAATTGTTTTACTTCTCCACTATTATCTGTTACACTTGCTTCTGGTATTTTAAATTCTCCATCTCGTGTTGAATAATAATATGTGAAATTTTTATTTTTTCCTTGTACTACTATTTCTGGAGCAACTGTATCTACTACTGTTACTTCTATTTTTAATTCTTTACTATTTCCTTTACTATCAACTGCTTTATATATCAAATCAAATTTATTTCCTACTTTACTTGTATCTACATAAGATACTTCGGTATTTGTTCCACTTTTCTTTATTGTTGGTCCTGTTACGGTTGCTGGATTTCCTTCGGTATCTTTAGCAGTTACATTTTGACCTACATACAACGAATTTACTTCTACTTTTTCTTTTAAATTTAGAGAATCATCAAACTTTATTAAATATTCTCCCCTTGCATTATCACAATTTGTTTCTTCATAATTATAGTTATATTTCCCATTATTATTTACTACAATGACACAGCCTTCTATTTCTTTATTTGTTCTAGGATCTAATACTTCTTCAGCATCAATAAATCCTGCTTTAGCAAGATCACTTGGTGACAAAAATAATGTTCCTCCGTTTTCTTTTGGAAGTTCACTTGCATTCTTTACTCCCCAGTTTTTTCCTGCTTGTAATAATTTATCTATTTGCCTATTATATAAATTTTCTTTACTACTAGTAACCCCTTCTATAAGAAAAGGTACTGAAATTGCCATAATAACTCCTAATACTACTAAAACGGCTAATAACTCTATTAAAGTAAATCCCTTTTTCATACTTTCACCTACTTTAGTACATTATAACATAAAAAAAGATTAATTTATAGTCTCATTAACCTTTTCTTTTACTATCTCAAAATCTATTGTGTGTTCTTCTTTTGACGCAGCAATTACTTTTACTCTAACTTTATCACCTAAACGATATCCTCGTTTGTTTTTATTTCCTCTTACTGTGAAAGTAGTTTCGTCAAAAGTATAAACATCATCTTTCATACTATCTAATCGCACTAAACCTTCAATTAAATTAGGAAGTTCAACAAACATACCAAAATTAAGAACACTACTGATAATTCCTTCATACTCTTCCCCAATGTGTTCTTGCATGTATTCTGCTTTTTTCATATCATCAACTTCACGTTCACATTCAATTGCAGCACGTTCACATTCACTTGTTTGATCTCCTAAAAGAACTAATTTTTCACTCCAATATTTTACAGTGCCACGAGACATATCACCTTTAAATAAATAAGTTCTAAGTAAACGGTGAACAGTTGTATCTGGATAACGTCTAATTGGTGAAGTAAAATGTGTATAATACTTACTTGCAAGACCAAAGTGTCCAATATTATCTTTACTATAAACAGCTTTTTGCATACTTCTTAAAAGCATACTAGATAAAATGTGAAATTCTTTTTTATCACGTAAATCATCTAATATTTTCTGCATTGTTTTAGGATGTATATCTTCAACCTTACCATGAATTTGATATCCTAATAAACCAACAAACTTAATAAATTTTTGAATTTTTTCGGGATTTGGTTCACCATGAATACGATATAAAAATGGAAGTTCTAAGAAATATACATGAGTAGCAACTGTTTCATTAGCAGCAATCATAAAGTCTTCTATTAACTTTTCACCAGTTCCTCTTTCTCTTAAAACAATATCTGTTGGTTTACCAGTTTCATCAACAATAATTTTTGATTCATCAATTTCAAAATCAATATATCCTCGACGTTCTTTATAACTTCTTAAAATATGAGCAAGTTCTTCCATATTTTTTAACATAGGGACAAACTCTTTATATCCTTCTGGAATAATATTTTTTTCTAAAATTGAATTTACGGCTTTATAAGTCATACGTTTTTTAGAGTTAATTACACTTTCAAAAATATCATAATCAACTACTTTACCATGATCATCAATTTCCATTTCACAACTAATAGTTAAACGATCAACACCACCATTAAGTGAACATATTCCATTTGAAAGTTTATGTGGTAACATTGGTATTACACGATCAGCAAGATAGACACTTGTCCCTCTTTCATATGCTTCTCTATCAATAGGACTATTTTCTTTAACATAATGACTTACATCAGCAATGTGAACACCAAGTTTATAATTACCATTATCTAATTTTTCACAAGATACAGCATCATCTAAATCTTTTGCATCATCACCATCAATTGTAAAAATCATTTTATTTCTAAGATCACGTCTACCATATATTTCTTCTGGTGTTACTTCATCAGGTATATTATCTAGTGATTCCATAACTTCTTCTGGAAATTCATCATGAATTCCAAACTTATTTACAATTGATAAAATATCAACACCTGGATCGTTTTTATGACCTAGTATTTTTACAATTTGACCGTGGTAATAATTATTTTTTACTTTATTAGTAATTTTTACCATAACCTTATGTCCTGGCATTGCTCCCATTGTATGTTTATCTTTAATTTCTATAGTTAAATTTATTTTATCATCATCTAATTTAATAAAACCTTTATTATCACTTAAATAATATTCTCCAACCATTGTTTTATATTTACGTTCAGCAATTCTAACAATTCGTCCTTCAAAACGATTACCTGCTTTTTTATTTGTTATTTCACAAACTACACGATCTCCATTTATTGCATTATTAATGTTAACTGGTGGAATAAAAATGTCTTCACTTCCATCTTCTGGATCGACAAAACCAAATCCTTTTTTATTTCCAATAAATTTTCCAAGTTTTAAATTACTATTATTAAAAAGCATAAATTTATTTTTATTAGTACGATATAATTTCAATTCATCTTCTAAATAATTTAAATCTTTAATTAATTTTTTAAAATCTTCAACAGTTTCAATTTTTAATTCATCACTAATTTCATCAACTGATAAAGCTTTACTTTTTGTTTTTAAAAGTTCTAAAATTTGTTCACACATACTATCACCTATTATAATTATACTACAAAATGACAATATTTAAAAAAAATTGACAAAAAACTGTCAATTTTATTCTATTTCAATCTTATCATTTATTTCAACTTGATTAATTGATTCAAATCTTTTGGTTATTTTATCTGTTGTTGTATGAATATCTTTTACATCTCTACCAACTGTTTCAATACTACGTGATAATTTATCCCAACGTTCTTTATAACGTTTAAATTCAACATCTAATAAATTTAATTGTTGATGAATAATAGCAGCATATTTATCACGTTCCATATTCTTAATAATCATTTGAATTGTTGTAAGTGTACTAATTAAAGTAGTTGGTGATGTAATCCATACACGTTTTTTATAAGCATACTCAATTAAATCATTGTGATAAGCATTAACTTCAGCAAATATAGCTTCAGCCGGTAAAAATAAGATTGCTTGATTACTTGTAACACCTGGAATTATGTATTTACTAGCAATTGCATCAATATGTTTTTTCATATCACTTTTAAATAATTTCTCAGCACTACTACGCATTCCGGCACTGTTGTTTCGATCAACCATTTCACGATAATTTTCAAGTGGAAACTTAGAATCAATGGCAATAGTACCAAGTGGTTCTGGTGCGAATAAAACACAATCAGCAATTGTTCCATTATCAAATGAATATTGTAACTTATAAACTTTATCATTATTTTCACCAAACACACTAGCCATAATATGGTGTAAATTTACTTCACCAAATATACCACGACTCTTTTTATCAGTAAGTACACTTTGTAAAGAAACTATATCACTAGATAAAGTATCAATTTTCTTTTGAGCTTCATCAATTTTTGAAAGTCTTTCTAAAACATTAGTAAAAGTTTTATTAGTTTTTTCAAAATTAACATCTAATCTTTCATTTACCTTATCATTTATCATATTAAGTCTTTGTTCCATACGATCATTTAGGCCATTAAAATCATCATTCATACTTTTAGTAAGTTCACTTTTAAATTCACCTAAATTACGAATAACTTCTGTTTCTAATTTTCCAAGTCTTTCTGTAATATGTGCTTCATTAATATTTTTAGATAGTGAAATAACACATATAATTAAAATAATAATTAATAAACCAATAATAATATATTCCATAACACACCTCTATTCAATACTAAATTTTTTACTAACTATTTTTGATAAAATATAAACAATTAATAGCATAATACATATTTTTATTAAAATAATTGGTTCTCCTAAACTTTCTAAAAAAGTTGTTCCTATAAATCCCCAAAAATATACCATTGGCATTTTACCAATTAATATTGCACATAAAAATTTTTTATAACTTATTTTAGAAAGTCCACCAGCAATATTTACCGAAAATGCTGGTGTAAAAGGCATTGCTGTAATTAAAACTAAGTTAGCAAAAGAAATTTCTGTAATTCTACGCATAAATTTTAAAATATGACCATCTTCTTTTAAATTTTTGTAAAAAATACCACTTATTCCTTTTCTAAAGATATAAAATGATAACATACAACCAGTAACAGTTGCAAGCCATGAGACTATAAAACCTAAAACATTACCAAGAACTATAGTATTAATTGCAATAAATAAAGCAAGTGGTAATATAGGTAAAATAGATTCTAAAATGATTAAACCAATACCAATAATAATTCCTATAAAAGGATTAGTATTAGTTGCAAATTCAGTTATTGTTTTAACAACTTCTCTTACAATTTCTTCCATAATTTCTCCTCTAATAAGATTGTATCACACTTTTAGAAAAAAAAGACATTATAGTCTTATAAGTAAACTTATTATAATCATTATAGAAACACCTAAAACAATACCTGCAAAAAAAGTAATAAATGTATCAATCGTATAACCATTAGGTCTAATTAAAGTTTTTTTCAATAATTTATTTTGATCATAATTAATAACATTATTATCACTACTATTTGGAACATAAGATATTTTATTTGTATCTTTTTTATTTTCTATTAAATATCTAATAAATTCATTTTCTTCTTCATTTCCAGGATTCATTTGAACATTAAACATAAGTTCTTCACTACTCATCCTACTTAATTCATTTTTTCTTTCTTCAGAAATATTTCCAAATGGTATATTATTTTCTTCTTTTTTTACACTTACATTACTCTGAGCTTTTAAAACATTTTGATTAGATTCTTTATTTACACTATTATTAACATTACTTTGTTGTATATTATTTTTTTGATTATATTGATTATAAATTTTATTAATAATAACTTTTATATCTTCTTGGCCAATATTAAAGTTTGAATCAATTTTTTTTATTAAATTATATTCAGGAATAGTATTTAAAATTAAATTAGTATTACTAATATTTTTTATTAATTCACTTAAATCGTTTATTTTATTTAATAGTTCATAAGCTTTACGCTCATAATAATAGAGGATAATCTTTTTAGCTTCTACTTGATACATTTTACCTGTTTTATCTTGCAACATTAAAATAAAATTATTAGAATCTTTTTTGGTTGCAACAACATTATACATTACGTTTCCATAATTTATTTGCATCATATCACCCCTATTCTATTACTATTATAACATTTATTTTTATTTTTAAAAGTATTTTTTTTAAATATTTTATTTTTAAAGTAACATTCTACAAATTTAATATAAAATATGACAAAAGTGTAAAATTTTTATGACAAGAACAAAAGTCAAATAAATTTGACTGCATCTAATCTCACGATTAGATATTTCTCCTTCATCGGTGGCTTTTGCTGTTTCCTCCAGAGACTAATTTCCGATAGTCGCTACCGTACTTGCACTTTGCAGTGAAATTTTTTGATGTTTGTTCATC
>CALVVE010000012.1 GCA_944363775.1 uncultured Bacilli bacterium
GTTTATATTTACCACAAGAACATTCAAAATCTTTTGTTGGTCCAAATATTTTTTCACAGAATAATCCATCACGTTCTGGTTTTAAAGTACGATAATTAATTGTTTCTGCTTTTTTAACTTCACCATAAGACCATTTTCTGATTTTTTCTGGTGAGGCAATTGAAATTCTTAAACCTTCAAAAGTATTTACATTCATATATTAAGCCTCCTCCATTTCATCTAATTCATCTAAAGTTGGTTCTACATCTTCTTCTTCATCAAACTCATCTTCTGTATCTTCAATGTTTTCGTTTGAACTCTCTGTTTCTTCAGTTTCCGCTAAGATATTATCAAGTGGTGATTCACTTAATAGTAATGAATCTTTTTCAGCTTCTTCTAAATCTTTAAGTTCGTGATATTCTCCATCTTCACCTAAAACAGTAATATCTAGACCTAAAGCTTGGAATTCTTTAATTAATACACGGAAACTTTCTGGAATTCCACTTTCTGGCATTGGAATACCTTTAACAATAGATTCATATACCTTAACACGACCTAATGTATCATCTGATTTAATAGTCATCATTTCTTGAAGTACATGAGCAGCACCATAAGCATATAATGCCCAAACTTCCATTTCTCCGAAACGTTGTCCACCCATTTGTGCTTTACCACCTAATGGTTGTTGAGTTACAAGAGAATATGGCCCAGTAGCACGAGCATGAATCTTATCATCAACCATGTGATTTAATTTAATCATGTACATGACACCAACACTGATACGATTATCAAATGGTTCACCAGTTCTACCATCATATAAAACTGTTTTTCCATCTTCATCTAATCCAGCTTCTTTTAAAGCATCAATAATTTCATCTTTTTTAGCTCCATCAAATACTGGTGTAGCCATATAAATATTTAAAGCTTTAGCAGCTGCACCTAAGTGCATTTCTAAAATTTGTCCAATATTCATACGAGATGGTACCCCTAGTGGGTTAAGTAAGATATCAATTGGTGTTCCATCAGCTAAATATGGCATATCTTCTTTTGGTAAGATAAGTGAAATAACACCTTTATTACCATGACGACCAGCCATTTTATCACCAACACTAATTTTACGTTTTTGAGCAATATAAACACGAACCATTTTACTTACTCCAGCAGGTAGTTGATCGCTATCTTCTTTTGTAAATATCTTAATATCGTGAACAATACCACCACCACCATGTGGTACACGAAGTGATGTATCACGAACTTCACGTGTTTTTTCACCAAAAATAGCGTGTAATAATTTTTCTTCACTAGTAAGTTCAGCAACACCCTTTGGAGTTACTTTACCAACTAAAATATCATCATCTTTAACTTCTGTTCCGATACGAACAATACCAAATTCATCTAAGTTTTTACGAGCCTCTTCACTAACATTAGGAATATCACGTGTAAACTCTTCTGGCCCTAACTTCGTATCACGACATTCAATTTTATAGTCTTCAATATGGATTGATGTATAAACATCATCACTAACTAAACGTTCATTTAAGATTACCGCATCTTCATAGTTATAACCATTATAGTTCATGAAGGCAACAGTAACGTTTTTACCTAAGGCAATTTCACCTTTTTCAGTAGATGGTCCATCAGCAATAACCATACCTGCAGTTACTTTATCACCAGTACGAACAATTGGTCTTTGGTGATAACAAGTTCCATCATTACTCTTTTCATAACCATCTAAATAATAAGTGTCACTTCCACCTTTAGTCTTAACAATAATCTTATTAGCATCAACATAATCAACAATACCATCAGCTTTAGCCATTACAACAGCTCCAGAGTCTTTAGCTGCAATTGCTTCAATTCCAGTACCAACAAGTGGTGCTTCTGTTGTTAATAATGGAATAGCTTGACGTTGCATGTTAGAACCCATTAATGCACGTTTACTGTCATCGTGTTCAAGGAATGGAATTCCACTAGTTGTAATAGAAACAACTTGTTGTGGTGAAACATCGATAAAATCAATTTTTTCTTTAGGTGCCATAATATTTTCACCTTGATAACGAACTGGTACATTATCAGCAACAATTTTACCATCTTCTACTTTAACAGTAGCTTGTGAAATATAATAGTCTAATTCTTCATCTGCCTTCATATAAACAATTTCATCAGTTAAAACACAATCTTTAACACGACGATATGGAGTCATGATAAATCCATATTCATCAACTTTAGCATAGCTAGCAAGTGATGTAATAAGACCGATGTTTGGTCCTTCTGGTGACTCGATAGGACAAAGTCTACCATAATGACTTGGGTTAACGTCACGAACTTCCATACCAGCACGATCTCTTGATAAACCACCAGGTCCTAAACTAGATAAACGACGTTTATTTGTAAGTTCAGCCATTGGGTTAATTTGATCCATGAATTGTGATAATTGGCTACTTCCGAAGAATTCAGTAATAGCAGCTGTAAGTGGACGAATATTGATTAATGATTTAGGTGTAACTTCATCACCTTCTTGTGTACTCATACGATCATGAATAACACGTTCAATACGATTCATCCCTACTCTAAATTGATTTTGTAATAATTCTCCTACTTGACGAACACGACGATTTGATAAGTGGTCAATTTCATCAAAATGTCCAATACCTTCAAGTAAATTTAAATAGTATGATACTGACGCATAAACATCTGAAATAGTTAAACGTTTATTATCAATAGTTGCATCATTACCAATTAAATTAACAACACGTTCTGGATTTTTCTTAGAATATACTTTAATAATTTGAACAACATTATAGGTATCTAATTCTTCATTAATTAAAACTTCTTTTAAACCAAAATTATCAATTGCTTCTTTATTATTATCAATTAATTCTTTAGTAACAATTGTATCTTTTGGAATAACAACTTCTCCATTATAAGTAATATCTTCAGCTAATTTAGTACCAACTAAACGTTCTCTAACATTTAATTTTTTATTAAATTTATAACGCCCTACTTTAGCTAAATCATAACGGAAAGAATCAAAGAATCTTGAAATTAATTGGTTCTTAGCACTATCTAATGTAGAAGGTTCTCCTGGACGTAATTTAGAATGAATATCAATTAATGCTTCATCTGTATTTTTATTTACATCTTTAGCAATAGTTCTTTCAAGATATTCATCTTTACCAAATAAGTCTAAGATATCATCATCACTAGATAAAC
This sequence comes from uncultured Bacilli bacterium, assembly GCA_944363775.1. Lineage (GTDB taxonomy): Bacteria > Bacillota_I > Bacilli_A > RF39 > UBA660 > Pelethosoma. The sequence goes on from CALVVE010000012.1 coordinate 3,193, forward strand.
CTAAAGCACGAAGTAAAGTTGTAATAGGAACTTTTCTTGTACGGTCAATACGTACATGAATAACATCTCTTGCATCAACTTCATACTCTAACCATGTACCATGATTAGGAATTAATTGAGCTGTTACAACCATACGTTCATTCTTATCAGCTTCTTTACCATAATAAGCAGAAGGTGAACGAACTAATTGTGATACAATAACACGTTCAGAACCATTAATAATAAATGTTCCACTTTCTGTCATTATTGGCATATCGCCTAAATAAATTTCTTGTTCTTTAACTTCTCCAGTTTCTTGATTAAACAAACGTGTTTCTACTTTCATTGGTTGTGCATAAGTTGCAAAACGTTCTTTACATTGTTTAATTGTATATCTTGGCTCTTCAAAGAAGTATTCTCCAAATTCTAAACGAAAATTACCATTGAAACTTTCAATAGGTGAAACTTCATCTAATACCTCTCTAAGTCCATTAGTCATACATTCTTGGTATGACTTAGTTTGAATTTCTAGCAAATTCCCTAATTGAATTGCATTTTCTGTTTTCGCATAACTGCGTCTTTCTCGGTGATCCCCAGATTTAATAGTTTTAAAAGCCACTCTCTTCACCCCTATACATGTATAAAATATTAATTGCACGTACTAAAAGAAAGTACATGCCGTCAATTTATAATTTTAACAAAACTTTTTCAAATTGTCAACGAACTTTTGCCATAATTATATAAAAACCTTTATTTTTTTTAACTATTTCTACGTTATACTCTTTTTCTAAATCTTTAGCAACACTTTTAGCTCCTTGATTCTTATTTATCACTAACCAAAGTTCACCATTTTCTTTTAAATGTTCCTTCGCTCCAAATAATAAATCATATAAAATTTTCTTCCCTACCCTAATTGGAGGATTAGTTATTATATAATCATATTTTTTTAAAACATTACTATAACCATTACTTTCAAAAACATTAACAGATACATTATTTTTAGAAGCATTCATCCGAGCTAAATGAAGACTTCTTAAATTAATATCAATCATATCAACATTTGAATTAGTATTATCTTTAACAGTAATACCAATCGGTCCATAACCACATCCTAAATCAAGAACATCACCACTTATTTTATTAATTGGAATTGTTTCAATTAAAGTGCGTGTTCCAAAATCTAATCCTTGTTTAGAAAAGACTCCATGATCAGTAATAAATGTATAACTTTTATTTAAAATATTTATTTTGTGTTCTTGCCACTGACTTTTTAAATTCTTATCATTTTCAAAATAATGACTCATAAATCACATCCTAAATTTTCTTTATTTTTTTCAAACCATTACATTCACAATTATTATAATTAGAAATAATGTTCTTAACATCATCAATACTATAAGACTCTTTTATATTATTAGTTTCAATCAATAATTTTTTAACTTCTTCATTTTCTAACACATCTAAATCACTAATAGCTCCTATTGATTTATTAGTAAATATATCAAATATTTCAACAATTGGTTCATAATCAAACTTTCTTGTAACAGTATACCCAAAATAATAAATACCTTCTTTTTTTACTATTTTTAAATTACATAAGTTATCAAAAGTAATTTCACCTAATGGCCTAGCCATCCTTCCCGTATATTGCATACGATTAAAGAATGTTTGTTTTAAAGCATAAGGAAAATATTTTTTTAAACTATTGTATTGTTTTTCTAATTCTAAATGTCTTGCACCACTATATTCACCTTTTTGACGTTCTAAAATAGTATCTTTTATTTTATTAGCTAAAATAAATATTTCACAGGGATTAATAGTTATTGTTCTTCTTTTATAATCATAAAATAAATCAATAAGCACACTACAATATTTTTTGTATACTTCATTAGAATTAAAGTGATAAGGTCTTTTTAGTATAAAGTATTTTTGTTTTATATAATCATCATTAATTAATATTTGATCACAAGCAAGCAAATTATATAAACTGTCTTCTTTTTCATATAGTATTTCATTTTCTTTTTGATAAAAACTATTGTGTAAATACTTATTTTTATTATCTACTATCTCTTCTATAATAATTGAATCTAAATTATTTTTCTTTTTATAATACAATGAATAATAATTATAAAAGTCATTTATTGTTAAAGTATTAAAATTATTTTCTAACATTAACAAATAAATACATTCCAAATCACTTAAACTTTTCGTTTTTAATAATTTATTAAGTTTATTAATAAACAATTCTGAATTATTATTTTCTAAACTTAAATTATATCCATCAATTACTGTTCTATAGTAATTATTAGTATCATAATTTTTATAACAAAAATCTAGTTTCTGTTGTTCATCTTTGTTCAAAAATATTGTCATTTTCTATCATCTCCCTAAATTTTGTTACCCCTTAATTAAACGACGAAAACCTATACCGTTTAGTATAGGTTTCTTTCATTGATTCAATTATTTTAATTCAATAGTAGCTCCAGCTTCTTCGAATTTAGCTTTTAATTCATTAGCTTCATCCATAGAAACGTTTTCTTTAACATTACCACCGTTATCAGCGATTTCTTTAGCTTCTTTTAATCCTAAACCAGTTACTTCACGAACTAATTTGATAACAGCTAATTTAGAAGCACCAGCACTTGTTAAAACAACAGTTGCAGTTGATGGTCCTTCTTCAGCAGCAGCAGCCGCAGGTGCAGCAACAGCTACAGCACTTGGATCTACACCAAATTCTTCTTTCATTAAATCTACTACTTCTTTAATTTCTAAAAGTGACATTTCTTTTAGTGAATCAATAATTTCTTTAGCACTTAATTTTGCCATATTTCTCTTCCTCCTTTAATATTTAATTAATTATTTTCTTCTAAATTTTTACTATGTAAATCTAAACAAATTGCAAAATCTCTTGGAATAGCCATTAAACCAGAAGCAAACATAGTAAGTAATCCTTCTCTTGATGGAATAGCTGCAAGTTTCTTTAATGTATCTAAATCTGTAACTTCACCATCAACGATACCAACTTTAAGTTGTAATGCTTCGTGTGTTTTAGCAAATTCGTTTAGCACTTTAATTGGAGCAATCATATCTGTTCCAAATGCAACAGCTTTAGGTCCGTTAAGTTCATCACCTAAATCAATATTTAATGAATCTAAAGCTCTTTTTGTTAATGTGTTTTTATAAATTTTTAACTCAGAATCATTTTCTCTTAATTTTCTACGAAGTTCTGTCATATCAGCAACAGTTAATCCTTGGTATTCAAATAAGATAAATGCATTTGATTCTTTTGCATTCTTAGCAATTTCATCAATTACTAATTGTTTCTTTTCTAGAATTTTTTGATTTGCCATGTTACACCTCCTTAAATTTTTGAGAGTACCATATAAAAGGTTCCTACAACCGCAGGAACCTATTCTAAACATATTATAGAATTTGTTGCCTCGGTAGGAAATATTAAGCCTAAGCTCCTACTGTCTACGGTACGTCTTTCATGTATACATTATAACATATCAAAAACTAAATGTCAAAACTATTTACATCAATTTTAACACCAGGTCCCATTGTTGAAGCAATACTAATATTTTTAATATAAGTTCCTTTAACAACAGCTGGTTTTAATTTAGCCATTAAAGTAACAAAAGATGTAATATTTTCTTCTAAAGCTTTAGCATCAAAAGAAACTTTACCAACTAAAACATGAATGTTACCATATGCATCAGCACGGTATTCAACACGTCCTTTTTTAACTTCTTCAACAGCTTTTTTTGTATCCATAGTTACTGTTCCAGTTTTTGGGTTTGGCATTAATCCTTTAGGACCTAATACTTTACCAATTTTACCTAAAGCAGGCATCATATCTGGAGTAGCAATAATTGTATCATAATCAAACCAATTTTCAGTTTGAATTTTTTCAATCATATCCATATCTCCAACATAGTCAGCACCAGCTTCTTTAGCAGCCTTAGCAGCTTCACCTTTAGCAATAACTAATACTTTCTTTGTTTTACCTGTTCCATTTGGAAGAACAGTTGCACCTCTTAATTGTTGATCTGCTTTTTTAGTATCAAGATTTAATCTCATAGCTAATTCAACAGAACCATCAAATGAAGAAGTAGATGTTTCTTTAACTAATTTAACTGCTTCTTCTAAACTATATAATTTAGATTTTTCAATCTTTTTAGCAGCTTCTAAATACTTCTTTCCTCTTTTCATAAATCCTCCTTATGTGGTATCTAGCGGTCATACCTCCCACATAGGTCAAACCTATATGTAATTATTTATATTAAAATTAATCTTCTACTTTAATTCCCATGTTACGAGCTGTTCCTTCAACAATTTTCATTGCTCCTTCAACATCGTAAGCATTTAAATCTGGTAATTTTGTTTCTGCAATTTCTTTTAATTTATCTCTAGAAATAGTTGCAACAGTTTCAGCTGAACCTTTACTTGAACCTTTTTTTACATTAGCAGCTTTCTTAAGTAAGAATGCAGCTGGTGGAGTTTTAATTACAAAATCAAAACTTCTATCTTCGTAAACGTTAATTACAACTGGTAAAATGTCACCCATTTTATCTCTAGTAGCATCATTATATTTTGTACAGAATTCTTGTAGATTAATACCTGCAGGTCCTAAAACAGTCCCAACTGGTGGTGCTGGTGTAGCTTTTCCAGCAGGAATTTGTAATTTAATTTGCTTTGTTAATTGCTTTGCCACGAAAAACACCTCCTATTAATTTTCGTGAGTGGTCATATCGAGTGTCCGCTATCCACTTTTTCTCTCCCACTTCCTATGTATAAAAACACATAGCGAGTACATAATAACACATTTTATGCTTTTTGTAAATAGTTTATTCAATTTTTCTAATTTTTGATTAATATTATTTTTAAAAAATTCTAATTGTTCTTCTTTGGTACTATTTTGTAAAGCTTGAAAGAAATCAGAAATGTTTATCTCGTTTATATTATTTAAATCAATAGTTTGTAAAAGAATTTTTTTATTATCATATAAATTAAAACTTGATAAGGGAAATAAATTCGATTCTTTAATTTTACTTAGTATTGCATTATTAATTAATTTTTGTTCATCTATTTTTTTTGGCATAATAACCTCCTATAAAAATTTTAAACATATTATACCACATCCAAAATTTTAAAAAAAGTAAAATAAAAAGAAAGCATTAGATTCTACTTTCTTTTATAATTTAAAAAAATTCTCATTTTCTTTTTCACTATGCTTTTTCAATTTCTGTAAGAGCTAACTCAACAGTTGTTTCTTGTCCAAATAAATCAATGATTACTTCTAATTGTTGATGTTCAAAATCAATTTTCTTAACAGTACCAATCATACCTTGGAATGGTCCAGAGATAACTTTTACTTTATCATCTTCTTTTAATTCATTACCTAAATCAAGACGACTCATACCCATACTTCCTAAAATATGATCTACTTCTTCTGGTGTTAGTGGGAATGGTTTAGCACCTTTACCACTAGAACCGATAAATCCTGTAACACCTGGTGTATTACGTACAATAAACCATGCTTCATCAGTCATAACCATTTCAACTAAAATATAACCTGGAAACATTTTTACATTTTTTTCTTTTTCTTTTCCATCTTTTGTTTCAATTACTTTTTGTTCAGGAACGACTACACGATAAATATAATCTTCCATCCCCATTGAACTTGCTCGCATTTCTAACTTTTCTTTTACTTTATTCTCGTGACCTGAATAAGTATTAACTACATACCATTCTTTTTGCATTATTTCATCATCATCTTTACAGCTGCAATAATTAAGTCACCTAGTGCAAAGAATACACTAAAGAATAATATAAAAGTTAATGTTGCGATAGAATATTTGACCATTTCTTTTTTACCTGGCCATCTTACTTTTTTTAGTTCTTTTTTTACACTTACTAAGAATCGTGCTAATTTCTTCATATGTCACCTACTTTATTCTAAAATAAAAACACTATCTCGTGTTACCCGTAATATAACACAAAATAATGTTCATGTCAATTATTTTTTATAAATTAATTTCATATCTTTATAATAATTATTATTTTTACGATAATTGCTCATATCTTCTAACATTTCTTTTATTTCTTGATTACTATACAAACTAAAGAAATTTGTAAATTTAATATCACTAATTACTTCATTACCAACTAAACGAATATGATTTTGAATATCTTGTTTTGGTAATTTTATGTCTTTTCTATCATAAACATCAAAAATTACTTTATCTTTTTTATTACCACATTCAATTTGCATATATTCACATTCATCTTCTAAGAAATATTTTGTATATCCCTTTTCAATATCAATAGCAGCAACTAAATTATCAATATTTATTTTAGAATAATTATTTTTAAATTTTACTAATTCTTTTAATATTTTATCTAATTGTTTATTTTTTAAATTGTAAGCTCTTACTGGATCATAATAGTATTTTAAATAACCTTTTCTATATCCTCCAAAAGATTCTTGTAATTTATTAGGAATTCTAATTTTTATACCTGCTGCAAAAAGTTGTTTAGCTGAACTTTTCTTATTATTAAATAAATTCTTTGCAATATTTTCATCAATATTAAACTCTTTTGCTTGTTTTAAACTTTCTTTTTTAATTTCAGCCATATATTCTTTTACAATATTACGAGTATATTCGAGAGTTAATAAAGATTCTAATTCAACTAATATATCATTATAAAGTTCTATATAAACTAATTTCATATAATCCCCTCCTCGGTGTCATGTATTTTATTCTATTTTTTATTTTTTGTCAAATTAAAAGGCGACCTAAGTCACCTAGAGACAAAATTACCTAGATTAATACTTATTAGTTCACAGTTAAACTACACTCGGTACTATATGTAGTCTGCATGCTTACAGGGTAATCGCTATAAGCATTTATATTATAACCATGTTTTTACTTTTTATTATTATTTTCATATCTATAATAAGTATTACGATTAATTGCAATTCCTATTACTAAAATAGTAGATAATATATATACCCAAAACATCATCATGATAATACTAGATAAACTTCCGTAAAATAAATCATAATTACTAAAATGTGTTATGTAAATTGAATAACCATAAGTAACTAATAACCAAGATATTGTTGTAAACATTGCTCCTTTACTTACTGAAGAACTAGGAATTTTTTTAGTTGGAGCTAATGTATATAACATTTTTATCATCCAATAAATTAATATAAAAGCAAATGGATACTTTATAATAAAGAATAACCAATAAGTTTGTGTTGATATAGTATCTAGTATTTTTAAGTGTAAAATAAAGTTTAAAATAGAATTACCAAAAGCAAGTACTACTAAACTAAAGAAAAATAATATTGTTAAAATAATTGTTAAAACAAATGCTTTTACTCGAACGTTTAAATAATCACCTGGTTTTTGATCATAGAGTATATCACAAGCAGTTATAATAGCATGTGGTCCGTTAGAAGCTAAAATAAATCCAATAACCATAAAAATAATTGTATTTATATTACTACTTTTATGTTTTATAAATGGTAATAATAATTCCGAAATATCTTCTGGAATTATATGTGATGAAAATTCAAGTAATGATTCAATTGATATTGAAAAGTTATTAGCAATTAATCCTACTAAAGATATTAGGGGAATTATTGAAAGTACTAAAAAGAAAGCTATATGTCCAGGTAATATTTTCATTTCTGGTACTTGCAGTATTTTTATTAACGAACTTATCCATTTTTTTAATCTATTCATAAATACACCTTAATTCTATTATTTACATTTTAGTATAAATTATATAAAAATTCAAGTAAAAAGAGTCTAATTGTTTTGACTCTTTATTTCTTCTTTATTAGATTTCATATCAGCAGTTGCTTCATTTATAGCATCATCTATTGTTTTTATTGCATTTATTATCATACTATATCCACTAGCAACACCAAATCCATATTCTAAATCTTTAAATTCTTTATGAAGTTTACGAATATAAGAAACAATTTGTTTTTCTGTATACCCAACTAAATATATTAAGAATTCATCCCCATTAGTACGAATAATTTCACTATTATCCATTTGTGTTTTTATTAAAATACTAGCAGTTTGTTTAATTAAATTATCCCCAACTTTGTGTCCATAATTATCATTAATATAATTTAAATTATTTAAATCAACAATAACTATAGCTTGTGGATATATTTCACTATTATCCCATTCTTCCATTTTATCATATAAATAATTACGATTTTTTAAAGATGTAAGAATATCAATATATTTTATTTTATCACCTTTAACAACTATTGTTTTTTGTTTTTTATCTTTTTTAGTTAATTGGAAAATTCCAAATATTGAAAGTGATAAAACAATTAATGTACTAATACTTAACACTATAATTTTACCAATAGATGGTTTATTTAACAATTTATCAAGATTAATATGAGCATCATTAATAAGTTCTGTTTGATTTACAAAATTTAAATAAAAATCAAAGAAACGATTAAATACTTTATTTTCACTAGTATCAAGTGTAACAAAATTATAAGAACCATCTAATGTAAATTGATAATCTAATTTAAATCCTTTTAACTTAGGTTGAAAATATAAATAATTTTCTAAATCAATTGCAATAATATCATTTTTAGTAACATTATTAACTAAATCATCAATACTAGCAAATTCTTTTACCTTAACACCATTTTTAGATAAAGTTTCAGAAATTAAACTTGATTTTAAAGCACATACTTCTAAACCATTTAAAGACGCAATAGTATTAATAGTTACATCATTTTCACTACTAGATAAAATATTTACTTGTTCATTTATGTGTGATGATGTTTGATATGTATCAACACTATATTTAACAGTTTTTCCATTGTTATAATAGAAATCTATTTCTTTATTATTTATAGCTTTTACTAAAGAATCAATATCATCATATTCTTTAAATTCTATTTCAATTCCAGTTGCAGTTGCAAAAGATTTTAAGAATTCTGTATTTATTCCAACAAATTCTTTATCAATAATAGTATCAAATGGTAAATTATTTACAAAACCATATTTATATCTTTTACCAATAAAAGCAGCCTTATCTTTTTCACTTACATTATTAAAAGTAAAATAATTATTGGAAAAACTTTCTTTAAATGATGTTTTAAAATTTTCTTTTTCCCAAACTTTATAATATTTTTTTAATATTGAATTTAAAGTATCATCATCACCTAGTGAAATAACATAATCATTAGTCATTTCTGTAATATTATAAGCAATATTTAACTTATCATTACCAACAAGTGATTTCATATAAATTATTTTTGGTAAAACAATTGCATCAACATTAGTAAACATAAGTAAATCAGATTCATTTTCTACTGTTACATAATTTACATTACTAGAACCAACAAGATATTTTTGAACATTTTTTAAATTTTCACTAGTAACACCAATATTTAAGTCTTTTATATCAGAAGTTGTATTATAAGATACTTTATCTTTTGTAACTAAAACATAGTTATCTTGATATAAAAGAATATCATCTTTATCTTTTTTAGGAACTATTTTAAATGAATATTCACCAGTTGCTTGTTCACCATATGAATAAGATAATTCCCCAAAATCTAAACCAGTATCTTTTTCTAATGAATCTAAAAAGTCAAAAATCACACCATTACCATCATATGTAAAAACTGGAATAGATGATAAAATTGAAAAATCGTGAAGTTGATTTTTATTAGTTTCAATCCACTCTTTTTCTCTAATATTTAAACTATTTTTATCTTGTTTATTTAAAACATAATAAGTTCCACCTACTACCGTAGTAAAGGCAACTATTAATAAAACAACAAGTGCTAAACCTCTTACCTTCATATTATTACCACCCTACTCATTGGCATTATTGGACCAAACAAACTCTGTTCCACCTTTGTGTAAATAACCAATTATTGGATATTTATCACCACCACCAAAGAAAAATACTTGTACATCATAAAATTTTCTTTGATCATCATCTAATTTTTTATATACTTCATTGCTAGCTTCTTTTAATTTATTAAAATCAGTTGTATCTTCTACATCAATTAATAAATTAATAATTTTCCCATTTTCCCTAGCATCAGTGCTCTTAACACCTTCAACATCTTTAAACACACTTGCCATTTCATTCATGACACTTTCAGAAACTTCAACATCTTCAATGCCATCTAATCGATTTCCATAAACACGATCTTGTTTTACGAAAAATAATGATTTTAAAAATAATAATCCTAATATTACAACAACAACAATTATTCCAATTAAGATCATTCTTTTTTGCTTTTTCGTCATCTTTTTCATTTTACTCACCCCAATATACTACATAATTATACTATATATTTCAATTTTATTCAAATTATTTATTTAAAGTTTCAATTAATAATTTGTTAACTGTAACTGGATTAGCTTGCCCACGAGACTCTTTCATTATTTGTCCCATTAAATATTTTAAAGCACGGTCTTTTCCATTTTTATAGTCATTTACACTTTCTGGATTAGTACTTATTACTTTATCTACAATAGTTTGTAATGCACTATCATCACTAATTTGAACCATTCCATGTTCTTTCATAATATCTTCAACATTACCACCCTTTTCCATTAAAATTGGAAGTAATGTCTTAACTTGTTTACTTGAAATTTCACTATTTTTAATTTTCTTAACTAATTCTTTTAAATTATCTTCATTTAATTTTATGTCTTTTAAACTTAAATTATTTTTATTTAAATAACTTAAAATATCACCAGTAATTAAATTTGAAGTAATTATTGGATCAAATTCTTTTACTTTTTCAAAGAAAGAACAAAGTTCACGATTACTAATTAATGTTTTAATATTATTTTCATTGACTCCTAAAGTACGATATTCACTTCTTAATTCATCAGGCAACTTAGGAATTTCTGATTTTACAGAATTAATTTCATCATCAGTTATTTCAAATTCTGGAATATTTGGTTCTGGAAAATAACGATAATCATTTCCTGTTTCTTTAACACGCATTAATATTGTTTTACAGTCTTTTTCATCAAAGCGACGTGTTTCTTCAACTATTACTCCCCCATTTTCTAGTATTTCTTCTTGACGAATACTTTCAGCTGTAATAGCTTTACCAACACTAGAAATAGAACCAATATTTTTAGTTTCTGTACGAACTCCTAAAGTATCATCTTTAGAAATAGAAACATTAACATCACAACGCATACTTCCTTCTTCCATCTTACAATCAGAAATATCTGCATAAACAAATAATTCTCTTAATTTAGTTAAGTATGCCATAGCTTCTTCTTCGGTATGCATATCAGCTTCTGTAACAATTTCAATTAGTGGAACTCCACTACGATTAAAATCTAGATAACTCTTATCAGTTTGATGAATACTTTTAGCAGTATCTTCTTCAATATGAATATCATGGATACGAACTTTCTTATCTATTCCACCAACATTAATCATAACATACCCATCAACACCAATTGGATGGCGTGCTTGTGTTATTTGATAACCCTTTGGTAAATCGGGATAAAAATAATTTTTACGATCAAAACAAACTAATTTATTTATTTTACAATTTAGAATTAAAGCAGCTTTTAAAGCTAAATTTATAGCTCCTTTATTTACAAGTGGTAAAGAACCTGGATAAGCTAAATCAATTGTATTAACTTGACTATTTTCTTTAGCTCCATAATTATTTAAAGTATTAGAGAACATCTTTGTTTTAGTTTTAAGTTCACAGTGAACTTCTATACCAACTGTTTTTTTATAATTACTCATGATTTTCCTCCTTTACTTTTAAATCTAAATTTAACTCTTTTTCAATAAATGAACCAAGTTTATACATCTTAGCTTCTTCAAAACGATTTCCTATAATATGAAGTCCAATAGGCATATGTTCATGATTGAATCCAATTGGAATATTTAATCCTGGAAGTCCTGCCATATTTACTGGTATTACTAAAACATCATCTAAGAATGTCTTACGTACATCATCCATTCCTTCACCTAAGTGATAAGCAACAGTTGTTGTTGTTGGACCAATAATTAAATCATATTTTTTAAATGCTTCATCAAAACTTTCTTTCATACTATTTCTAACTTGTAGAGCTTTTGTATAATATTCTTTAGCGTTATCTCCACTAAGTAGATAACTTCCAACCATAATTCTTCTTTTTACTTCACTACCAAATCCTTCGGCACGTGTTTTAGCATATAATTCATCAACACTATTACTATCAGCTGAATATCCAAAACGAACACCATCAAAACGAGCTAAATTACTACTAGCTTCACCCATAGCAATTATTTGATAAAGTGTAACAGCGTGCTCTAAATGCTTTATATCAATAAAATCAACAGTTGCTCCGTTTTCTTTTAAAAGTTCACAAACACTTAAAACATTTTCTTTTATTTCAGAGTCAACTATATCACTTATAAAATAATTTGGAACAGCTATTTTCATTCCTTTAATATCTTCACCAATTAATCTTGTAAAATCTTCAGCTTCTCTATTACTTGAAGTTAAATCAAATTCATCATAACCAACTAAAGAATTTAATACTAATGCATTATCATATACATTTTTAGTCATTGGACCAATTTGATCTAAACTTGAACCAAAAGCAATTAAACCACGACGTGAAATACGTCCATAAGTTGGTTTCATACCAACAATTCCACAATAACTAGCTGGTTGACGAATTGAACCACCTGTATCACTACCTAAAGCAATAGGTGCAAGAAGTCCAGCAACAACACTAGCACTACCTCCACTAGATCCCCCTGCAATACGTGTTTTATCCCATGGATTTTTAGGAGCTCCAAAATAACTTGTTTGACTAGTTGAGCCCATTGCAAACTCATCCATGTTAGTTTTACCTACAATAATCATACCAGCTTCATTTACTTTATCAATAACAAAAGCATCTTCAAATGGTACAAAGTTTTCTAACATATGTGAAGCACAAGTAGTTCTAATACCCTTTGTATTAATATTATCTTTAATAGCAATTGGAATTCCATATAACATAGAACTCTTATCAGCATTTTCTAACTCTTCTGCTCTTTTTAAAGCTTCATCTTTACAAACTGTAATAAAAGCATTTAAATCACTATTTTCTAGTTTATCAAATGCTTCTAATACTAAATCTTTTGGTTTAATCTTACCACTTACTAATAATTCGTGTAATTCACGAATACTTAAATCTAAATATTTACTCATTTATCATCACCGGAACTTCTATAAAATCACCTACACTATGTGGAATATTACTTTTAAATTTACTAAAATCAGTAGTGTCTACTTCATCATCACTACGTAATTTACATCCTTCAAAAGCAGGTGTAACTAAAACATCTTCACTAATATCATTTATATCTTTAATTTTTTCTACATCATCTAATAATTGTTTTAATGAAATTTGATATTTTTCAATTTCATCTTCACTTACTGCAATACGTGCAAGACGTGCAACGTGTAATACTTCTTCTTTACTAAGTTTTTCCATAAAATTCCTCCAATATATTAATTATACCATGTTTTTTAGAATAAAAGAAAAAAAGAATATTTTTTATTCTCTTAATCTATTTTATAAAACAATCCATTCCCCATTACGTCTACCATTTTTTCTAGCAATTAAACCTTTATTTTGCATTTCTCTCATTATCGTTTTAACAGTTCTTAAAGACTTATTAATACTTCTAGCAATTTCTTCTTGTTTAACATCTTTATTATTTTTAATGATATTTATAATTGCTTGTTCTTCTAAATTATAATTTTTATAATTAATATTTTCATCACTTAAATGTTTTACATAATCAATATGTGTAAATCTATTTTTTAATTTATAATTTGTGTTTGTTAAAAGATTATAAAAGAATTTTTGTAAAAATGAAATATCTTCAAAAATATTTTTTTCAAATTTTTTATAGTTTGCTCTTACCAATGAATTTCTAAAATACCAAGAATTTTTAGCAAATACCTCGTTATTTAAATTAAAACCAAAAGTATTTAAATATTTAATAATAAAAACAGCGGTTGTTCTTGTGTTACCTTCACAAAAAGGATGAATTTGCCATATATTGGATGTGAAATGACATAAGTGATTAATTGATTCTTCTAAAGTTAAATTTTTATATGAAAAATTTTTTTCTAATTCAAAATCATATTGCAAAGCTAATCTAATAGTATCAAATGGTGCATAAATAACAGTATCTCCATTTAAAATCCATTCTTTTTTAGTAAAATTATAATCTCTAATCTTTCCAGCTTCCTTGTATATTTCATCAAATAATCTTTTATGAATATTTAATAATTCCGTAGGACTAAAATTAAATGAATTTTCACTAAGTATTTTAGTAATACGAACTGACACTTTATCAGCCTCTTCAGTATTATTTATTTCTTCTACGTTTCTTCCGTTTAACACTTTATAATAATCATTTATTCTTGTTTCTACTTCTTTTAAATTAATATTTCCTTCAATGTGTTCTTTTGCTGTTTCAATTAGATATTTTGATGGTTTTAATCCATCAACATCTTGTAATCCAATTGCCATCTCCCATGTTTCAGCTCTCCCTGCTAAATCACTTTCTCCTTCACGAATATATGAAATAAATTCTAAACTCCATTCATCATCTTTATACATATGACCACCTCAACTTTATAAATTATAACATTTTAAAAAAACAAAGTAAATTTAAAGTGCAAAAATTGCACTTTAAAAACATATTTTTGCACTTTAGTTTTGTTTACCAATTAAAGATTTTCTTGTAAAAACTTTTATTTTTTCATCTATATCTAAATATATAGTACCTGGCTTCATTATTCTAATAAAACCTAAACCTAATATTACAACATCAGTATTTTTCTTATCAATTACAATTTTTCGTTTATTTTCCTTTTTTATTTCTTTATATACCCTTTTAATATTTAAACTATTAGACATATATATAGTTAAATTAGTATTACTAACTTCTAAATTGCAAATATTATCAATTAATATTGTTTGCTTATTTTTTATTTGATAAGTAATTGGCTTAATTTCTTTTTTAGGAATAATCTTTTTTATTAAAGAGTTATCTAAATAATCAATTATATTACCACTTTCCAATATACCAGGAGTATCTAAAAGTATTAAATCATCTAATAAAGGAACCTCAATTGTATTTAATGTAGTTGAAGTAAGAATACTTGTTGTGATTTCCAAATCAAGATTACTATAATTTTTTATTAAATGATTAATCATAGTTGATTTACCAGCATTAGTAAATCCTACTACGTATACATTCTTACTTTTCTTATATTTATTTATTTTTTCTAATAATAAATCAAAATTATAATTTTTAAGACTACTAATAATTATTTTATCTACATAATTTAATTTATAATTATCAATATATTTAAATATATTTTCATCATAAATAGACTTTGGTAAAATATCTCTTTTCGTGAGTACTAAAAGAATTTCATTATTAATATTATTTGTAATTATATCTAAATTCTCTGGTAAATTAAATAAATCTAATACTAGAACAACTAAATCTTTTGTATTATTAATATCTTTTAAAATAGGTATAAAGACTTCATTAGTTTTACTAACTTGTTTATATTCATTATAATGTTTTATACGAAAACATCTTTCACATAAATTACCATTGTTTTTAATATATCCCTCTTTAGATACATCATTACTTTGTAAAACAGCACCACACCCAATACACTTATTCATAATATTTACCTCGTTTAAATAAATTCTTTTCTTCTAATT
>CALVVE010000013.1 GCA_944363775.1 uncultured Bacilli bacterium
TCTTTAATTAATCCAAAAGAAACTAAACCAATATTTATTATAGTTATACTATCATCATTAATAGTATGTTTTATGTGCCCATTAATGAGTTTATTCGCAACTTTATTATTTAACTTTAATGGTATTGAAAATTTAATTTCAACCTGGTTAGTAATATTTGTAAGAAACTTTCCAATGGCACTATGTTTTCAAATTTTTTATGCAGGACCATTTGTACGTTTAATATTTAGAACAATATTTAAAAAACAATTAAAAGCTTAAATAAAAAAATTTAAGTTTTTTTTGTCTAAATTTGTTACTTGACAATTAATTATGTAATCTTTATAATTGATATAGAAAATAGAAAGGTTGGTAACTATGTATAGAAGTTCAGTAAGAAGAAAAAATATAATACTAGTAATACTAATGATTATTCTAGTAGGAATGACAATAGGTTATTCAGCCTTAAGTAGTTATTTAACAATAAATGGAACAAGTAATATAACAAGTGATTTTAAAGTGGTATTTACGGATATACAAGAAGGAACAATGAATAGTGCAACAACAGTAAGTAAAAGTTATGAAGGAACAAGTGCAACCTTTCAAGTAAAATTAGATAAACCAGGAAGTAATGCAGAATATATAGTAACAGTACAAAATCAAGGTAAATTAGATGCTTATCTAGAAAGTATAGAAGGAATAGATGAAGCAAATAATAAGGCACCAACCTATATAACATTTAGTGTAAAAGATTTAAGTGTAAACGAGAAATTAGGTGCAGGAGAAAGTAAAACATTTAAAGTAATAGTAAGTTATAATATGTCTGCAACAGAAATACCAGAAGAATCAAAACAACTTACATTAAAATTAAATTATAGTCAAGATACAGGAGCAGAAATACCAGGTATTGTAGGAACATTTGAAGAACCAGTAATAAAAGATGGATTAATACCAGTGATGTATGATACAGAAGGTAATACTGTTAAAGCAGATACTAATGGATACTGGTATAATTATGAAGCAAAAGAATGGGCCAATGCTGTTGCAGTAACAACTGCTTCAAGAGCAACTTATCAATCAGCCCCTGCTGGAACACAAATAAACGAAGAAGATATTCTAGCATATTATGTATGGATACCAAGATATCGTTACAAACTTTGGAATGTAGATGGAGTAAGTGATGAACAAGAAATAGAAATAGAATTTGAAACAACAAGTACCGCCAAAGCTGAAGGAACGCAAAATGGAGAATGGCTAACACATCCAGCATTTACATTCGGAGATGAAGAAATATCGGGTTTCTGGTTTGGAAAGTTTGAGATGACAGGAACAGGAGAAGCTCCAACAATAAAACCAAATCAAATGAGTTTAACAAATCAAAATGTGGCAACCCAATTTAATACAATACAAAGTATGTCAAGTGAAACATATGGTTTAACTTTATATGATTCGCATATGATAAAGAGTATGGAATGGGGAGCAGTAGCTTATCTTACCAATTCCAAATATGGAAGATGTACTGGTGGCATATGTGAAGAAGTGTGGATTAATAATGTTAATACTGGAACTGGAGAAGAAGAAAATGGAGTTCAATGGGGACCAAGTATAACTGGATGTAGCGGAGCAAGTGTTTCTGCAAGCGTTATGAATAACATGACTTCATGTGAATCAGGTCGCGATTACAAACATGAAGGAGTAAAAGCTAGTACCACAAATAATATATATGGAATATATGATATGAGTGGAGGTGGTTGGGAAGGAACTATGGCTGCAATTGCTAGCGCCGAAGGAACATTCCAATCATCAAGTAGTGGATTTAGTACCCAACCAGATAGTAAATATTTTGATTTATATCCTAATAATACATCATCAACGGATTTTAGTAAAGGAAAATTAGGAGATGCAACAAAAGAGACTAGAAAAGTTGATACTGGAAATGGTAATGGTTGGTATGGTGATTATGGATGGTTCCCATACACGCCTTCGTCTCCATGGTTCGGTCGTGGTGGCTACGCGTACGATGGCTCAGGAACTGGTTTGGTTCGATTTGGCTATTCTCATGGTGGAAAGTATTCGCATGTTTGTTCCCGAGCCGTTCTTACACCATAGTAATTATTAAAACTATTAATTTTTATAAAATATAAAATCTTAAATTTAAGTTTTAAGATTTTTTTTAGTATTTTTTTATGATATAATGGTATAGTGGTGAAGGATATGAATAAAAAGGAAAACTTTATTACTTGGTTAAAACGTAAATGGGAAGAATTTTTAATTTTCTTACATTTAAGAAGAAAAAAAGAGGAAGAGAAAAGAAAGCAAGAAGAAATCGAAACATCAATGAGTAAACCAGTTATTATTGCTAAATTCTTTTTAGGATTTTTTCTTGGGGCTATTGAATATGCCGTTATGCGTCCAAAACCAGTTGATATAAAAGAATTAGTAGATTTAGATTCAATTAATGAAGAAATAAAAAATTTAGAAAATAAAATTGATTGGTTAAAAAATAGAATAAAGAAAGAACACAAAGTAGATAAAATAAATGCTTATGAACAAAAACTAGAAGCAACTATCAATATTATAAAAGAACTTAAAGATCGTACTAAAATAATAAAAGATAATAAAAGAAAAGCAGAAGAAATAAAAAAAGAATTAAAAGATGTTGAATATGAATTAAAGAAGATTGAAACAGATATTAACTATTATAAAAATTTAATTGAAAAAGAAAAATCACCAAATAAATTAGTAGTTATTCAAAAGAAACTTGAAGAAAAAGAAAATAGTTTAGAAAATATAACTGAAAAATTAGAAAAAATTCAAAAAAACTATGATCGTTTCTATGATGTAGATTTAAAATTAAATGATAAAGAAAAAGAATATGCGAAAGTATTAAAGAAAGAAAATAATAATTTAGGTGAAACTAAAGATTTATATCACGAACTTTCTATGAGTGAAAGTGTACCATCTTTTTTACCACTTACTCAATACTTAGATGAATCTGTTGTTCAAGAAATAGTTTATAAAAATAAAGAATTAAAAAGAGATGTTAGAACTTTAAAAATTGAAGTTAAAGAAACAAAAGAAGAAGCTGTTACTAAAGAAAAACAAGAACGCGAAAGAATAAAAAAAGAAGAAGAAGAAAGATTAAAAAGAGAAGTTGATGAAGTAAAAGAATCAAATGAAAAGATTACAACTAATATAGAAGAAACTGAATTAGAAGTTGAAAAGTTAGTTAAAAAAGTTGAAAAAGCTAAAGAAAGTAAAAAAGCTACGATTCATTTTAAGGGAATATCAAAAATGATAGTTAATCTTTCAAAAATGGCGGTTGGATTATTCTCAACAATTTTATTTAAAAAACCAGGAATTGGTTTAGTAATAGGAGCAGTTATCCTAAATAATTCTATTAGAGGACTTCGTAATGCTTTAAGACTTAATAAAAGAAAAATATCTTATTATAAATATACTGATATAACAAATGAGATATTAAAACAAAAATCAAGTTTAAAAGTTAGTGATAAATTATTACATGATTCTTTAAAACAAATTAGTTCTTTTAGAAGTGAATTTGAAAACAAATTTGAAGATCGAATTAAAGAATTACCAGAATTTAAAGAAATATTAAATAAAGTAGATATGGTAGAAAGAGAAGTATTAGAAAAAATAGAGATTATTGAAAAACAAAAAGAAAATTTAAATAAAATTGAAAAAGAAAATGAAAAACAAAAATTAAAAGTTAGAGAAGAAAGTAAAAAATAAGTAGGTGAGTTATGAAAAAATATAGTAAAATAATCATAGGAATAATTATTTTTATTGTACTTTGTGTAATAATATTTGTTGGGTTTATAAAATTTAATTATATAAGTAAAGAAGAAGTAGAAGAAGCAGTTATAAAAGATATGGGTGTAGATAGAAGTGAAATAATCTTTGATAGCATTGATTTAGAAACTGATAAGAATTATTACGAAGTTGATGTTTTCTATCAAAAAGAAGAATTTGAATTTAAAGTAGATGCTAAAAATGGAAAAGTTATTTATACTGATTATAAATATAGTGAAGGTGCAAATCAAACCGAAAATAATGAAGTAGAAAATACTATAAGTTCAGAAGATGCTAAAACTATTGCAGTAACAAATGTTAATTTAAATATTTCTGATGTTCAATTTAAAAAAGAAAAACAAGATTATGATGATGGTCGTTTAGTCTATGAAATAGAATTTATTTATGAAAATTATGAATATGATTATGAAATATCACAAACTGGTGAAATAATTAGTTTTGATAAAGATCTTTTATATAAATAAAAATTATATAAGACACTATTTAAAGATAGTGTTTTTTAATATAAAAACATCCTGATTGGATGTTAATTATTTTAAAACGAATCTTTTGAATCAAATAAAATAGGCTCTTGTTTTAACATTTCTTTTTGTTTGTTTGATAAATATTTTTTATTAATAATAGCTTCTAAAATAAATTCATCGAAATAGTTATCATTCATTATATAATAACCATCAACTTTAGCATCATTCCCATAACTATCTTCCAATTTCCATCTTTGAACAGTACCATTATCTAAAATATTTGCTCCACAAATAGATAACCAATGATGAGGGAAAATATCTTTAGTATTTAAAGCTTCTTCTTTAGTAAGTGATTCTAAATTAAATGTTTTATTATAATTAAATAAACGAGTATCTAAAACTCCAGATTTTTTATCTTTAAATTTTGTTAAATTTACTCTAACACTTATAGGTAAATTATCTTTTAATTGTTTAATAACTAATTCTTTAATTTCTTTTATTGGTAAATTTAAAAATTCTGCATAACTATTATTATAAGTATTACAAGCATATTTTTTTCTATATAATTTATAATATTGTTTATTATACATAGGAATATTTCCTAAAGATATAAAATTATTTAGATCTATTGTTAAAAACTTATTTTTAAATTCTAATGGTGTTAAATTTTTATAACTAACAAGTTTACCATCTTTATCTTTATATTCATAATTAAAATTAAATTTTGGCTCTCCTAAAATTTTAGATAAGAAAGTATAATTTTCATCTAAAAATTTTTCTTTCATAATTTCTAATTCTTCTAGTGTCTTATTTTCTTCTTTAAGTTTTATTAATTTAATACAATTTTTTTTTACTTTTTCACTAAATAAATTAGTAATAGTTTTTTGATTTAAGCTCTCAACGGCATCAGGCATATATTCATAAGGTAATAGGCCATATTTATTTACAATAGATACAAACCATTGCCAATAACCACCTTCAAATATACAAAAATCCAATACACCATCTTTATTAATAAATTCAAAGCTATTATCTTTTAAATGTATAATATTTTCATATATCGTATTAGACTTTTCTAATTTGTCAAAAAAGCTAATATAGGAATTTGAAATAGAAAGATTTTTTAAATCAATATTTAAATTTTTAGCTAAATTATATTGAATAAAATTTAATCCGGAAAATATCCAACATTTATAACTCTTTTTTTGATTGTATCTTTTACTAATGGGTAGTTCAATATTAAAGATAGGTTGGTTTTCAGCTATAATTGAATAATCAATACAAGTTTTTTCAATTCCATTATTTACAATAGAATTTTCAATTATCTTATTTAAAGAATTTTGATTATAGTTGTTGCTAAATTTTTTAATTAAATCAAGTGTTATTTGTTCCATATAATATCCTCCTTATAAGCTAGTGGTATTATATAATAAATAATTTTTTTTGTAAAATATTTTTATAATTTTTTATTATTTAAAAAAATAAATAAAATTAGTTTTTGAATTAGTTTTGAATAAAATTTGTAGATATAGCTATTTAATTGTACGATATTTTCGTATAACTGAAAATTTATTTTGTATTTTGTCAAAAGTACAAGTTAAAAAATTAGTTGGTTAGTATTACTAACCAATTAAAAAAATTTTTGTTAATTTTGGTATAAGAAGGATTATATATGCTATAGTGAAGTTAGTAGTTGCAAAAAAGAAAGGAGCTTAGATATTTGAAAAATAAAATAAATATAATTACTAATCTTTTTGAAAATAGTGAAATCAGAAGTGTATGGAACAATGAAAAAGGATACTATTATTTCAGTGTTGTTGATGTTATCGGAGCTTTAACTGGAAGTAATATTCCAAGAAATTATTGGAGTGACTTAAAAAGAAAGTTAAAAATGAAGGTAGCCAGTTGCACGATATTTTCGTGCAACTGAGAATGTCTTCAAAAAAAATGGTAAAAATATTTAACAGATACGTTAGACACTAAAGGAATACTAAGACTTATTGAGTCTATTCCTAGTCCTAAAGTCGAGCCATTTAAACTTTGTTTTTTAATTTAGAAAGTAAATGAAAATGGTGCTAAAGAAGGTATGTATATTTTTGATAAATAAATTTATTTGTAATTATATTCCAATTTTTTTATTATTGAAATAAAAACAAATTTACTAGGAAAATTACTAGAAAAATCATATAAAATATAATGCAATGAATTTAATAATAAATGGAGGTGCAATAATGATAAGTACTGTTGAAGATTCAAGGACTGAATTTAAAATCAAATTAGTTGATGATTTGGAAGAAATTGTTATAGAATTTCTTAATAGTAAAGATGGTGGAAATATTTATATTGGTGTAGATGATAAAGGAAAAGTTATAGGTTTAAAAAATAATATTGACTTACTAGAACGCCAAATAAAAGATAGGATAATTTCTAACATTGACCATCTGTTTTAGGACTTTTTGATATAGAAGTATTAGAGGAAAACAATAAAAAATATTTAAATATAATTGTTTCTAGATATTTATATAAAAAATAAACTAAAAAGTCAACAATTTCTAAAAACAACTTATTAGATTATAAATATTTAGATGATAATTAATAATTGAAAAAATTATGTTATAATTATAAATAGGAGATGTTAATAGTATGTTGAATATTTGTAAAATAAATAATTTAAATATAATTATAGATAAGAAATATGAATTGTTGTTGGCACTTATGGCAGTTTATGTAAAAAATTATCCTAAAGACAGGGAAGAGTTTGACTTTATAGAAAGTCCTGAAATCACTTATGTTGAAGAGTTAAACAATCTTATGTCATCATGTAATTTTTTACATTTAATTGAATTCTTAAAAAAATTAGAAGATTGTAGTTTACCTTTAATTATTTCAATTGGCTTAAATGATAATTTTGATATTGATGAAGAAAAAATGAATTATCACTATTTACAAAAGTGTAATTTGGCAATTAATGATGTTGAAGATTTTGTAACAAAATTAAAAGAATTTGCTATAAAAATAGGCTGGGATGATTTTTTTGATAAACATAGTGAGTTTTATAAAAAAACATATTTAAAACTTTTAAAATTTCCCAAGAATTTAGATTTAAATGATATAAATAATTTTTATGGAAAAAATATAAGAAATTTTTATTTTATTCCAAGTATTTTAATAAATGGTGGTTTTGGACTAAGAGATGGTGCTGGTAATAATTATTATAATAGAGGTTTTATTTGGAATAAAGAAATAGATAATTTCAACTCTTTAGATTCATATTTAACTGAATGTTTATTCCATGAATTTTCTCATCCAATTGTAAATACAATAGTTGATAAATATTATAATAAATTCAAAAATTTAGATTTATTATATAATGATTCTATAGAAAATGGATTGCCAAAGTGTTATCGAAATAAGAAGACTATGTTATATGAATATTTTGTTAGAGCTAATGCTTTTATATTAAATTCTAAATATTATTCACAAGAGCCATTAGATGATTGGAATTCACAAATTGGTTTTAATCATTTGCAAGATATAATTGATTTTACAGCTACTAACTTAAATAATTATAAAAATTATGAAGATTTTTTTAAATATGAGATGATTGAATATATTAGTAACTTTTATACTTATAATATTAATAGAAAAAAATAATAAATTTTTTTAACCAAACTATTATTCAAGATACTATATTAGTGAAAGGTGGTAAACATGGATAAAATATATGATGAATATTATTATAAAATATATAATTGGTCATTAAAGAAAACTAATAATAAAGAGGATGCTGAAGATTTAACAAATAGTATTTTTTTTGCAATCTTTGAGTATTTAAATAAAAATATAAAAGTAGAAAAAATAGAAAATTTAATATGGAAAATTGCCTATAATATTTGGTGCACTAGGGCAAAAAAATATATTAAAGAAAAAGAAATAGTTTCTTTTGATGAACAATTTCAAGCATCATATAATGAAAATATGATTGATAAGATTATATATAAAGAGATTACTACTAATTTAGAATCTTTAGGTATAACTAAAAAAGAAAAAATAGTATTTAACATGTATTATTTAGAAGACCTTTCAATAAAAGATATTAGTAAGAAAACAAATTTTAAAGAAGCTAATATCAAATATTATTTATATAGTGTTAGGAATAAGATAAAGGAGAGATATTATGAATAACTTAGATACTTATTTAAATTTAGTAAACGAAGTAAAAAAAGAAAAAGGATTAGATAATTATATTCCATTATATCCAATGCTTAGAGTTGAAGATGGAAAGTTATTTGTTGCTGTATTACTAGTTAAAGAGACTGATAATATTTGGAATAGTGAAGAAGCTATTAAAGCTAGTTATTGGGTATTAATAGATGTTAATGATAATAAAATAATTGAATTTAATAAAATAGATGATAAAGATTATGTAAATGGAGAATTAATCAATAAAGAATTAAATGATCATAAAAAAGAAATGTCTATGTATTTTGTAGATAAAACATTAAAATATAAAGAATATTTAATTAATGATATTAAAAATGATAATTTACCATTACAAAATAAAGTTATTGAATCATTAAACAATGAGATTGAAATTGATGGAGAAAAAGTTAATTTAAAAGAATATTTATTTGCTAATATAGAATCAGAAGTTAGTAATAAAATTAATGAATTAGTTGATTTAATTATGAAAGAAAAATATAATTCAATTATTGTTTTATATGAAGTTTTAGTTAAAACTATTATTACTGATTATAAAAATAAAAATGTTATTGATGAAGATAAAATTAATTTATGTATAGAAATTATGAATAACTATTATGAAGGGGTTAGTGGAATAAATAATTTATTTAATATTTCTAACAAATAAGATTTGTTCTTATTTGTTTTTTCTTACTATTTTGTAATAAAAAATAGCTATACTATAGTGTATAATTAAAGTGGGTGGTAATATGGCTAAAATATTATTAATTGAAGATGATGATGCAATAAGTATGGGGTTAGTTTATTATTTAAAGCAAGAAGGTTTTCAAATGTTTACAGCTTCTCGTGGAATGGATAGTCTAAAATATATTAAAGATGTTTCTTTAGTATTATTAGATGTTAATTTACCTGATATAAATGGTTTTGATTTATTTAAGAAAATCAAAGATATAAAAGATGTTCCGGTAATATTTTTAACGGCTAATGATTTAGAAGTAAGCATTGTTATGGGACTTGATATGGGAGCTGATGATTATGTTACTAAACCATTTAAAGCTAAAGAACTTGTAAGTCGTATTAAAACAGTGTTAAGACGTTGTAGTAATCATGATAATAATAATTTAATAAAATTATTTGATCTTACCATAGATACTAACCGTGTTGTTGTTTTAAAAAATGGTGTTGATGTGATGCTTACTGCTTTAGAATATAAAATATTTTTAATATTTGTTTTAAATCCTAATGTTGTTTTTACAAGAGAAAAGATTCTTGCTAATGTTTGGGATGTTAATGAAGAGTATGTAAATGATAATGCTTTAACTGTTTATATTAAAAGAATAAGAGAAAAAATAGAAGATGATCCAGCTAATCCAAAAATTATTGTTACAGTAAGAGGAATAGGCTATAAGTTAGGTGATGAACATGTTAAAGAATAAGATTTTAAAAATATATATTTTAATAAGTTTAATAATTTTTATAAGTACATTATTCTTTAATAATTTATTATTAACTAGTTATGTATTAATTATGATTATTTTAGGATTAGTTGTTACTTGCTTAATTTATATTAAAATAAAAAAAGTCGATGATAATATAACAGAAATATTAGATGGTGATTATAGAGTAAATATTAAAAATTATGATGAGGGTTATATTAGTAATCTTAGAAATAATATATATAAAGTTACAATTAAATTGCGTGAACAAAATGAATTGCTTATGAAAAATCAAAAATATATAGAAGAAGTATTAGAAGATATTTCACATCAAATAAAAACGCCACTTACTAGTATGTATACAATAAATGATATTGTTATTAATGAAAAAGATGAAAAGATTAGAAGAGAATTTTCAATGCAAAATCGTAATCAAATTGAAAGAATTGAATGGCTAGTTACTAGTTTACTTAAAATATCTAGATTAGATAGTGGAACAGTAAAATTAAAATATAAAAAAGTTAAAACTAAAGAAATAATTAAAGAATCTTTAAGACCAATAAATGTTTTAATTGAACTTAAAAATATAAAGTTAGAATTAGATTTAGATGATAGTACTATTTATGTTGATTATCACTGGACTAGTGAAGCGTTATTAAATATTATTAAAAATGCTTGTGAGCACACACATTCAAAAATTATAATTAGTTCAAGTGATAATCCTATTTACACAGAAATTAAAATTACTGATGATGGAGAAGGTATTAGTAAAAAAGATTTAAAATATATTTTTAAACGTTTTTATAAAGGTGAACATAATAAAGATAGTATTGGGATTGGACTTAATATGGCAAATAAAATTATTACTATGGAAGGTGGAGACATTGAATGTGTTGTTGATAATGGAACAACATTTATAATTAAGTTATATAAACATAAATAACAAAATTGTTATTAAATTAGTCACTTTATTGTAATAATTAAAGTTTATAATTTTTGTTAGGAGGGAAAGTTATGGAAATTTTACGAGTTGAAAATTTATGTAAAAACTATGGTAAAGGTGATACTTTAGTAAAAGCCGTAGATAATGTTAGTTTTAGTGTAGAGCGAGGTGAATTTGTTGCAATCATTGGAAGCTCTGGAAGTGGTAAGAGTACATTACTACACATTTTAGGGGGAGTAGATCGTCCAACTAGCGGAAAAGTATTTGTTGATAATCAAGATGTTTATGAGTTAAATGAAACTAATTTAGCAATATTTAGACGTCGTCAAGTTGGTCTTATTTATCAATTTTATAATCTTATTCCAATTTTAAATGTTAAAGAAAATATAACATTACCAATATTATTAGATGGAAAGAAACCAGATTATAAATACTTAGATGAATTAATTGAAATTTTAGGTTTAGCAAAGCGTGTTAATCACTTGCCTAATCAACTTTCAGGTGGTGAACAACAAAGAGTAAGTATAGGTAGAGCCTTAATGAATAGACCATCAATATTACTTGCTGATGAACCAACTGGAAACTTAGATAGTAAAAATGGTCAAGAAATTATGGAGTTATTAAAATTATCAAATAAAAAATATAAACAAACAATTATTATGATTACCCACGATCATAATTTAGCTTTAAACGCTGATCGCATTATTACAATTAAAGATGGAAAAATAATTTCTGATGAGAAAGTAAAATGAAAATATTAAATAGATTAACAATTGAACATTTAAAACATAATAAACATAGAACTGTTGTAACAATTATTGGTATTATTTTATCAACAGCTCTTATGGTGGGAATAGGTTTATTATTTTCTACACTTCGTGATAATGCGATTAAAACTACTAAGGAATATAGTGGTTCACATCATGTGTCTTTTGAAATGTCATATGATAAAATTGATGAATTAGAAAAACAAAGTAGTGTTAAAGAATATAGTTATACATCAAAAGTTGGTTATGCTTTAGTTAATGATGAAGATGCATATGAATCATATTATAGAATTATTTCTGCTGATAATAATTATTTAGAAGGTATTAATTTATTTAAAGGAAGATTACCTAAAAATGAAAATGAAATAATAGTTGAAAAAGATGCAAGTAGTAATTTAAAAATTAATGATACAGTTAAAATGGAAGTTGGTAAGAGAGTTGATTTAGAAGGAAATGATCTTAATGATACACCACTTCAAAATGAATATAAATGTGATGATGATGGAAATAATTGTGAATTAGTTATGTATGAAAAATTAACTGATTTAAAAGAAAAAGAATATAAAGTTGTTGGTATATATACAAGAACTAATTATTCAAATACTCCAGGATTTCTTTTAATAACTAATAATGCTAAAACAAGTAATGTTACAGTTTATGTTGAATATAAAAATCCAAGTAAAGCTTATGATAATACTGATAAATTATTAGATTCTTTAGATTTAGAATTAAGTGATAAAGAAATAAAATATAATGATTCTTTATTAAGTTATTATGGAGTTAGTAAATACAGTAATATAACTGATTCTATGAGTAGTGTTATGGCTATTGTTTTAGGATTAATTTCTATTGCTTGTATTATTGTTATATATAATTCATTTGCTATCTCTGTAATGGAGCGAAAAAAACAATTTGGTTTATTCTCAAGTATTGGAACAACTAAAAAACAATTACGTTATACTGTTTTCTTTGAAGCAATGGTAGTAGGTACAATTGGTATTGTTTTAGGAATAATAAGTGCTTATATTGGAATTGGTTTATTACTTCTTTTCATAAATAGTTTATTACCTGATATTTTTGGAACTAATTTAGCTTTAGCTACTTATCCAATATTTATAATAATTCCAATTATATTTATGATTATTACTATTTTAGTATCAGCATTTATACCAGCTACAATGGCAAGTCGTGTAAGTCCAATTATGGCAATAAGACAAAGTGATGATATTAAAATAAAAGGTAAAAAATTAAAAACTCCATTCTATGTAAAATGGTTTGGTATTGAAGGTGAACTTGCTTATAAAAATATGAAACGTAATAAGAAAAAATATCGTATTACAATTATTTCATTATTTATAAGTATTGTATTATTTGTTGTATTTAGTGCTTTAATGGAATATGGTTTTGGTGGTATTGATAAATATGCTGATATATCTGATTACAATTATTCTATTACACTTTCATATGATAAAGAAAATGCAAAAGATGCAAAAGATATTGTAAAAAAAGTATTAGATACCAAAACAGTTGAAGAATACTCTATAATTAATGATTTTTCACTTAATGCTTATGTAGCTAATAAAAATATACATAGTGATAAATTTAAAGAGTTTTTAAAAGAATATAATTTAGAACCGTATGGTGAACCAAATGTTTCATTTAAAGTATTAGATGATGAATCATATAATAAATATAAAAAAGAATTAGGACTAAAGGAAGATAAATATATTGTTTTAAATAATTATAGTACGTTTATATATAAAAATAACGAAAGAAAACAAGTTGAAGAAATTCCATTTAATAAATTAGAACAATTAAATATTGTTTATTATAGTCCAGAAAAAGAGTTTAAATTAGATAATATTTATTTTGCAGATAAAATGCCTTTTGGCATAGAACATGTTGATGCGATTAACATAGTTACAATAGTAGTTAATGAAAAGTTATACAATTCTATTGCTGAAGTTAATTTAGATGAAATGGGTAGTACTTATTTTGAAATGGTTATGAAAGTTAAAGATGATTCAAAAATAGATGAATTATTTGATGAAAAAAATGATAGTAACATTTTATCAGAAAAAGTACGTACATATACATTAAATATTGAAAAAGCTATGCAAATGACTTTAAATTTAGTTTTAGTTGTTAAAGTATTATTTTATGGTTTTATATGTTTAGTTACACTAATTGGTGTTACTAGTGTTATAAATACTATTAATACTAGTATGGCTTTACGAAGAAGAGAATTTGCTGTACTTAGAAGTATTGGTTTAACTCCTCGTGGATTTAATCGTATGCTTATCTTTGAATGTTTATTATTTGGAATTAAATCTTTACTTTACGCTTTACCAGTAAGTATTGGATTAATATTCTTAATCCATAAATCAGTAACTAATTTAGTAACATTTAATAATGTACTTATTCCATATAAAAGTATTCTAATTGTAATAGTTGGTGTATTTGCTATTACTGGTTTATGTATGTGGTATGCAACAAGTAAAATAAAGAAAGAAAATATTTTGGAGACAATTAGAAATGAAAATATTTAAAGAGCTTAGGCTCTTTTTTCTTTTGTAGTGGTGTGATATAATTTAATTGTGAAATATAAAAGATTTGGATTAAGTAAACGTATTTGTAAAGTTGGTGATCTTATGTTAAATAAAAATGATTTATTATTAATTGATAAAGAAATTCATAAATGTAGTTTGTGTAGTGATATGGTTGAAAAGTTTCCTAACAGTAAAACTGTATCAATAGGAAATAATAATAGTATTGTTATATTAGGAGAAGCTCCAGCTAATAATGGTTGGCGTAAAAGTGGTGTTGCTTGGTATGATATAAATCATAAGTTATTACCATCTGGAGTTGTACTTCAAAAATTATTAAAAGAAATTGATTTAACTATTGAAGATACGTGCTTTTTAGAAGCTATTAAATGTTATCCAAAGAATAGAAAATATTTAAAAGAATGTAGTAAAAAGTGTCGTAAATATTTATTAAAACAATTAGATGTAATTAAACCAAAGTTAATATTATCACTTGGATATTATGCAACAAAAGCAATTTTAGATATTAAATATAAAAAGTTTAGTGATGTTGTAGGAAAAGAATTTATAGTAGGAGATTATAAAGTTATACCAATATATCATCCTAGTCCTATATCACCACTGAGTTATAATGGTAATATTGAAATATTTAAGAAGTTAAAAATATGCGTAGAAAAATAAATATAAAAAATCATTTATTTATAGTATAATAGTTTTAGTAACGAGGTGAAAAAATGTTAAATAATAAATTAGGAATTACTAATGAAATTGAACTTGCAAAAGAAGAAGAGCGTATTACAAAACTTAAAGCATTAGAATTATTTGATAATAATAAAATTAATGATTTTGAAATTGGGACTTTTAATGGGCTTTCTCAAATCCATGAATATTTATTTTCTGATATATATGAATTTGCAGGAAAGATTCGTAAAGAAAATATTGCAAAAAATAATTTTAGATTTGCATCTGTGATGTATTTAGAAGATGTCTTAAAGAAAATAGATTCTATGCCTCAAAATAATTTTGATGAGATAATAAAAAAATATGTTGAAATGAATATAGCTCATCCATTTAGAGAAGGTAATGGAAGAAGTACTAGGATTTGGCTTGATATGATTTTAAAAAAATCGTTAAATAAAGTTATTGATTGGAGAAATGTAAATAAAGAAGAATATTTGCTTGCTATGGAAAGAAGTCCAGTAAAAGATACAGAAATTATGTTATTATTAAAGTCAGCTTTAACTGATAAAATAAATGATAGAGACGTTTATATGAAAGGTATTGACATAAGTTATCAATACGAAGGATATTATACATATTCTTTGGAAGAATTAGCCAATAAATAATTACTGTATAATTATATTATTGAATATCAATAAAAGATATGATATAATACGATAAATTTTATGAAACGAAGGAAGGAATATTAGTATAATTTACTATCTTAGTGATGTTTCCGGTTGGTGAAAGGAAATGATAGGGTTATATGAACGCACCTTCTAGTTTTAGCGTATATCTGCGTTAAAGATTTAAGTGCATAGATTTCTATGAATTAAGGTGGTACCACGGATTATTTATTCGTCCTTATTTTATAGAAATTTTTTTGTTAGGAGGATTTATGAAAGAATATATAAAAACAGAAATTTTAAAATTAATAGAAGGTGATGAAGAAAAAATTAAAATTGAAATTCCAATAAAATATGAATTAGGAGATTATAGTATTCAATGTTCTAATTTAAGAAATGATCAATATAACAATCCTATTGAAATTGCTAATTTAATAAAAGAAAAATTTAATGATAAAGAAAAATATTTTAAAACCATAAAGGTAATTGGACCATATGTTAATTTCTATTTAGAGAATGAAAAATTTTCAAAAAATGTTATTTTAAAAATAGAAAATAATAAAAATTATGGTTCGTTAAATCAAGGAAATAATGAATCATTGTTAATAGAACATACTTCAATTAATCCAAATGCAGAGCCTCATATTGGAAGATGTAGAAATAGTTTAATTGGGGATTTTATGAGTAATTTATACTCTTTTACGGGGTATAAAGTTGAAAGAAATTATTTTATAAATGATGTTGGTAAAAAAATTGCTTTACTAGTTATTGGAATAGAAATGTATGGGTTAAAAGATAATTCATTCGCATCTATTTTAGATGTATATGTAAAAATAAGTAATTTAGCTAAAGAAGATGAAACAATTGATCAAAAAGCATTTGATTATTTAAAAGAAGTTGAAACTGGTAACAAAGATATGATTAATAAATTTAAAGCTGTTACAGATAAATGTGTTAATGGTCAACTTAAAATATTTGATTATTTAAATATACATTTTGATGTATTTATACATGAATCAGATTATATTTATAATGACTCTATGAATAATATAATTACTACTTTAGAAAAAACAGGTAAATTACACCAAGATGAATTAGGAAGAAAATATGTTGATTTAACTGGCTATGATATTCCAACTAAAGAACCAGTTATTGTTCTAACTCGTTCGAATGGGACATCATTATATCCACTACGTGATATTGCTTATACAATTGAAAAAATAAATAAAAATGAAAAAAATAATTTTATTGTTTTAGGTGAAGATCAAGAAGTATATATGAAACAAATAAGTGCAGTTTTAGATTTATTAGGTTATAAATCACCTACGTTAATTAGTTATTCTTATGTTTTATTAAATGGTGGAAAGATGTCAACTTCTGGAGGAACAGTAGTTTTAATAACTGATTTTATTAAAGCTGTAAAAGAAACCTTATTAGATGAATTTAACAAAAGAAAATCACAAATAAGTGAAGATAAATTAAATATATTAATTAATGCTTGTATAAAATTTAGTATGTTGAATGTATCTAAAAAGAAAATAGTAAATTTTAATTTAGAAAGTGCAACAAGTTTTAATGGTGAATCAGGAATATATATTTTATATAGTATAGCTAGAATGAAATCAATTCTTAGAAATAATGATATCACAACTAAAGATATAAAATTTGTAAATGATATTGAAAATAGAATAATTAAAGAATTATATAGATATCCTGAAGTTATAAATAGTTTATTATTAAATACCGAACCTAGTCATTTAACAAAATATATTTTTAATTTAACTCAGTTATTTTCTAAATTTTATGAACAAATAAACATTAATAATGAAGAAGATGAAATTTTAAAATCTTCAAGAATTAGATTATTAAAATGTGTTATTAGAGTATTAGAAAATTCGTTAAATATACTTGGAATAAAAACAATTGATAATTTATAAATATAGATTAAAATAATAACTGTTAAGACTTTCTTAACAGTTTTAAATTTTCTAAATATTAGAAGGACAATAATTTGCAATCATATTCATCTAATAATTCATTCACTTTTATAACATCATATATTTTTTCTATAAAACAAAAACGAATTATTAAATCATATAAATTATTTTTAGGTAGAGAGTATGAAGCACTATTTAATAAATCCTCTAATTCTTTTTCATTTAATTCTAATGATAAAGCTAATAATATAATAGTATCTTTACTTGGATGATAGTTATTATCACTTCTTATTTTAGAAAATAGTCTTCTATCAATATGAACTTTATTATAAACATCACTATCTTTTAAATTTCTCTCATCAATATATTTAAATAGTAAATCTTTAAAATAATATTTTGTTATTGTATCATCAATATAATTTTTAATTTTATTAGTATCTATTTTACTAACAACTTTTTTATAATTACAAAAATCTGTAGTAGCATAATTATCTTTAATAAATGCCTTTAACTTTTCATCCATAAAATGTCCCTTTCTATGCGACCAAATATTTAATTTTATATAATATAATTATATCAGAAAGAAGGAAATATAATGAAAGAAAATTTAAAAAAATTAAAAGAAAATAGTATTTTAACGTTAGCCAGTAGTTGGAGATTACATTCTCCTGGTGAAACAAAAATTATTATAACAAAAGATAAAAAAATTTATAAATATACAAAATACTATAAAGAAACATATTTTATAAAGAAAAATAATATTCCTCTAGAATCATTAAATCAAGAATGTGTTATAAAAGATA
>CALVVE010000014.1 GCA_944363775.1 uncultured Bacilli bacterium
GCTAAAAAGTTTAATGATAAAGTTATAAGATTACTATTAAATTTTATTAATAAATTTAATTTTATTAATGAAGAAAAGAAAGAAAAGTTAATAGAAAGATTAGAAGATGTTACTCATAGATTTTATAAGGGTGGTAAATATTTAGTTAAGAATAAAAAATTATTTTTTACCACAATTATTTTAAATTTTATTGGATTATCACTACTTTATTCCGTACCACTTTTTGTATTATATGCAATGGGCGATTTTACTAGTGTAAATCCATTTATATGTATTATATCTTCAGCATATGTTATGTTAATAGGGGCATTTGTACCAATACCAGGTGGTACTGGAGGACTAGAATTTAGTTATGTTGAATTTTTTGGTAATTTCATTGTTGGAAGTAAATTACAAGCATCAATGTTAGTATGGCGTTTTGTAACATATTATTTTGGTATGTTCTTAGGAGCAATCGCATTACAAGTAGATGCTAAAGAAAGAAGGAAATAATATGCGTATAGGAATTTTTACAGATACTTATCCACCATATATCAACGGTGTTTCAACCAGTATTGCAATGTTAGAACAAGCTTTAATAAAAGCTGGTCATGAAGTTTTTATAGTAACAGTAAATACCGAAAAAATGCGTTATAAATATGAGAATGATGAAAGAATTATTCGTATACCTGGAATTCCTATTGGAATTTATGATTATCGTTTAACTGGTGTTTATCCACTTAGAGCAATTGATAAAATAAGAAAGTGGAATTTAGATGTAATACATTCTCATACAGAATTCGGAGTTGGAACATTCGCACGTATAATTGCAAAACAATTTGATATACCTTTAGTACATACTTATCACACTATGTATGAAGATTATGTTCACTATATAACTAAAGGTTATTTTGATAAAAGTAGTAAAAAGATAGTTGAGTATTTAACAAAATTCTATTGTGATAAAACAGCTACTGAATTAATTGTACCAACTAAAAAAACTTATGATTTATTTAAGCAAAAATATAAAGTAGATCGTAATGTTCATATAGTTCCAACAGGTATTGAAGTAGAACGTTTTTATAAAGAAAATTTTAATAAAAAAGATATTAATAAAATAAAAAGTAATTTAGGTTTAAGTGAAAAAGATTTTGTAATTCTTTTTGTTGGACGTTTAGGAAAAGAAAAATCCGTTGATTTACTAATTGAAGGTCATTATAGTATTGTTAAGAAGTATGAAAATGCTAAATTGGTTATTATTGGTGATGGACCAGATGCTGATGATTTTAAAGAATTAACTAGAAAATTAAAATTAGAAAATAATATTATTTTTGTTGGAAAAGTTGCTTGGGAAGAAATTCCTAAATATTATCAAATTGCTGATGTATTCGCAACGGCATCTAACACAGAAACACAAGGCTTAACAGTTATAGAAGCAATGGCTGCTAGTATTCCGATAGTATGTTTAGATGATGATGCTTTTAGAACAGTTGTTATTAATGATTTGAATGGTTATTTATTTAAAACTAAATATGAATATCGTAAAATTATTTTAGATTTAATTGAAAGTAATGATTTAAAAAGATTAGAACGTCAAGCAAGAATTACAGCTGATCAACATTCAAGTAAATACTTTGCACAGCAAGTATTAGATGTTTATAAATTAGCTATTAAAACAAAAGAAGAAGAAAAAAATGGAACATTTATAAATCGCGCAAAAGATGTCATAAAGAAGGGGTTGTATGGAAAAAAATAAAATAGTTGTCGCAAACTTAAAGATGAATATGTCGTTTGGACAAATAAAAACGTATATCGACAAAATTCGAACAATTGAAACAAAAAGAGTAGTATTTTGTCCAAGTTCGCTTTATATTCCATATTTTTTGGGTTATAATTATGGAGTTGGTATTCAACAAATTTCTAATAAGATAGAAGGAGCTTACACAGGACAAATTTCTAGTAAACAAGCAGGTAGTATGGGGTTAGTACTTACTCTTATTGGTCATAGTGAATGTCGAACTTATTTAAAAGAAAGTGATGATTTAATTAATGAAAAAGTAAAGGCTGCTTTAGAAAATAAATTAAACGTTATTTTATGTATAGGGGAAACAAAAGAACAAAGAGAAATGCTAAAAACTTCATATATCTTAAAAAAACAAATAATTAGTGCACTTAATGGTTTAAGTAAACAAGGGTTAAAACATGTTTATATTGCTTATGAACCAGTATGGGCAATAGGAACTAATAAAATTCCTAGTAATCGAGATATTGAAGATACAATAAGATATATAAAGAAGATTGTTGAAAAACATTTTGATTTTAATAATATTCCAGTTTTATATGGTGGTAGTATTAATAGTAAAAATATTGAAGAACTAAATGAAATTGAAAATTGTAGTGGTTTTCTAGTTGGTGGTTCTTCATTAAAAGTAAAAGAATTATTTAAAATTATAGAAGTTGCTTTAAAAGAGTAGCTTCTTTTATTTTTAAAATATATTGTAGGAGGAATAAAAATGGGGAAAGTTAAAGTATTAATGATAGATGATAATATAAGTTTAATAAAGATGGTTAAGGAATATTTTAAAATAAATGATAATATTGAAATTACTTTAGAAGCTCATAATGGAATGGAAGGAATTGAATTAATAAAAAGTAATATAAATGATTTTGATATTATTTTACTTGATTTAGTTATGCCATTAAAAGATGGAATTTATGTTTTAAAGAAATTAAGAGAAAATAATATTAATAAAAAAGTAATTGTTGAAACTAGTTATAATAGTCCTGAAATTATTAGAGAGGTATCAGAACTTGGAGCCACATATTTTATTTTAAAACCATATAATTTAGAAGATTTAGAAGAAAGAATATTAACTTTAAGTAATGTAAAACAAGAAAATATTATTAATTTAAAAGTTCCTGATTTACAAATGCTTATTACTAAACTATTACACAATCTAGGAGTACCATCACATATAAAAGGATATCAATATATTCGTGAAGGAGTTCAGTTAATTTATGAAAATCCTGATATTACAAATGCCATTACCAAAGAATTATATCCTGAACTTGCAAGAAAATTTGGAACAACTGCATCAAGAGTTGAAAGAGCAATCAGACATGCAATTGAAGTAAGTTGGAATAGGGGTAATTGGAATTTAATGGAAGAAATATTTG
This sequence comes from uncultured Bacilli bacterium, assembly GCA_944363775.1. Classification (GTDB taxonomy): domain Bacteria; phylum Bacillota_I; class Bacilli_A; order RF39; family UBA660; genus Pelethosoma. Next base: position 3,157 of record CALVVE010000014.1, read on the forward strand.
GTTGTAGTGTAGATATTGATAAAGCTAAACCAACCAATTCAGAATTTATAGTAACAATTGCTGATAAATTAAGACTTGAAGTTTAATTCGACAAAACTAGCTAATTTTAGCTATGGAAAAATATTAACAACAAGAGTATAATTAAATTACGTGATGCAGTACTGTGAAGAAGGAGAGGTAATGATGAATAAAATAAAAGTACTAATGGTTGATGATAATATCAGTTTAGTAAATATGATTAAAGAGTATTTTAGTAGTCACGAAAGTATAGAAATTGCATTTGTTGCACATGATGGAATAGAAGGAATTGAATTAATTGAAAAAGAAAAAGATAATTTTGATGTATTACTTTTAGATCTTATTATGCCAAATAAAGATGGCTTATATGTATTAAAAGAAATGAAAAAAAGAGGTATTACAGCAAAAACTATAGTAGAAACAAGTTATAATAGCCCAGAAGTTATTAGAGAAGTATCAGAACTTGGAGCTACATATTTTATTTTAAAACCATTTGAATTAGATGATTTAGAGGATCGTATAAAACAAATTACAAATACATATGAAAAAAATAAGAGTATTGATTTATATCACTCAAATTTACAATTATCTATAACAAAAATTTTGCATGAACTTGGAATTCCATCACATATAAAAGGATATCAATATATTAGAGAAGGTATCAGTATTCTTTATGAAAGACCTGAAACAATAGGTGGAATAACTAAAGAATTATATCCTGAACTTGCAAGAAAATTTGGAACAACTGTTTCAAGAGTTGAAAGAGCAATCAGACATGCAATTGAAGTAAGTTGGAATAGGGGTAATTGGAATTTAATGGAAGAAATATTTGGTTGTAGTGTAGATATTGATAAAGCTAAACCAACTAATTCTGAATTTATTGTAACAATTGCTGATAAATTAAGATTAGAAACACATCAAAAAATGTTTATATAACTTATTATAAAAAAACGTTTAACTCATTATTTGTTTAGCTAAACGATTTTTTTATTTATATTTGTCTTTTATTTTATCCTAAATTTAAAAAAATATAGTTATTGATAATGATAAGAACCCTATTATATATTTTAAATATGTTTTGTTTCTGTTCATTTATGTAAATACTAAATAGAAATTAAGTTAAAAATCAGTATAGTATAAATATTAAAAAATAGCATTAATATTATTTTAATCATAATTAATAAATTTATAGTATAATAATATTATAATTAATTTGAAGGGATGTAATTATATGATTAAAGTAGAATTAACAAAAAATTATACAGGTATTAATATATCTGGTGACTATGAAGATTTAGATTTTCTATATGATTCAATCCATTATTTTATTAAAGAAGAACCTAAAAGTTTAATTGAAGAATCTATGCAAAATCATATTTTTGGATTTTTATATGAGGTTAGACATTGTTATCAAGGAGATAGAGATTTTAAATTTGTTGATAATGAACTTAGAGACGAAGTTAGAGAATATCAAAAGATTCCCAAAAAAGAAATCTCGAAAAACAATTTATACTATAGTTTTAATTATATTTTAACTGATTTATTTACGGATATGGTATTAATTAAATATTTTATTATGAATATTCCAAAAATTGAAAAAAATGATTATAACCCATATTTAAATAATGTTAAATTGTTTTATTCGCAAATTTTAAATTTAATGCAAGAAATTTTAACACTTACAAAGATGAAAAAATTAGAAAAAGGATTAATTAATACAATAATTTCAGACAAAATATTTTTTCCACAATGGTTTGATGTTATAACATGTGATTATTTAAATCAAAATAAAGAAAAAAGGGTAAAAGAGTTATCTAAAACTTTAGATGCTATTTATAATTATAGTGATTATATTGATTACTCTGAAATGAAAATGGAAGTAGAAAAATACTGTAATGAAAATAATTGTTTAATAACAAATGTAAGTATATGTGAATATCCTGATGAAATAGAGTGGTGATATATCAATATTTTGAAATATGTAAATAAAAATATTTCATAGTATGTATAATAAATATAAGGAGATGATTCGATGACTGAAAATGAAGTGATTGAGGCAATAAATTATGTAAGAAAATACAATACTGAAACAAATATGATTGAAGTTAAGACAGCATCAATGGATTTTCCTAGAAAATGTTATGATACTTTTTCCAGTTTTTCTAATAAATATGGTGGAATCATAATTTTTGGTATAAATGAAGAAAAAGGTTTTAAAACTGAAGGTGTGTATGACTTAAATGATTTACAAAAGAAAATTTCTTCTTTATGTAGTGACTCTATGGAACCAGCAATTAGACCTGACATTTTACCCATGGAATTTGAAGATAAAAATATATTGGCTGTTAAAATAAATGAAATTCTTCAAAATAAGAAACCATGCTATTATATACCAAAAGGGTTAAATAAAGGTTCATATACAAGAGTTGGAGATAGAGATGAAGTAATGACCGATTATGAAATATATGCTCTCCAAAGTTATAATGATCATATTTTTGAAGATACTAGACCTACAAAAAGAGCAAGTATTGATGATTTGAATCAAGAAGAATTAACAAAATATATAAATAAGTTAAAAGATGAAAAACCGAATTTGCTAAAAATGATTTTGAAAAATGTTTAAAAATATGTGGAATTACAGATGCTAATGATGAAAAAGTATATCCAACTTTAGCTGGGATGATGTTATTTGGGGAATTTCCGCAAACTTATTATCCTCAATTATTTGTTGCTTGTGTTGTAATTCCGGGTATTGAAATTGGAGATACAGGTGTTTTAGGGGAAAGATTTATTGACAATAAGAGAGTTGAAGGAACTATAGAAGAAATGATTACGGGTACTATGAACTTTTTGACACGAAATATGAAAAATAGTGTAATAATTAATTCTCAAGGAAAAAGAATTAATAAAACTGAGTATCCATTAGAGGCATTAAGAGAAGCAGTTGCTAATGCATTAATTCATAGAGATTATAGTACACAGACTGAAAATGCGTATGTTTCAGTTTATATGTATAATGATAGAATAGAAATTATAAATCCAGGTGCACTTTATGGTACTAATAAATTAGAAAAATTAGGGACAGCAACAACAATGGAATCACGAAATCCAACAATAGTTAGAATTCTTGAAGAAAAAGGTGATGTAATTGAAAATAGACATTCTGGGATTCCAACAATGATAAGAGAAATGAAAAAGTACGGATTACCAAAGCCTGAATTTTATGAAGAAAGAGACAGCTTTAAAGTTATTTTTAGAAATAAAAATGTCATTATTAATGAACAAAGTGATACACAAAGTGATACACAAAGTGATACACAAAAAATACAACTAGAGATAGAAAAGAAAGTTCTTGATTTTTGTATAGAGCCAAAATCAGCACAAGAAATAAGAGAATATTTAAAGATTTCATCAAAACGATATGTTGCGTACGAAATAATTCGACCTTTAATTAATAGTGGGAAATTAGATTATACAAATAAAAACAGTATTAATGCTAGAAATCAAAAATATTTAACTGTAAAAAATAATTAAATATAAAATTTTCCTTAAATAATTTGTAATAAAGAACAGAATATTTGTGGACGTGATATTGTGTAAATATATTTATAAATAATTTGATTTATTATGTAAAAAAATAAAATATCATATTACTAAATTACAATTATATAAAAAAATGATATTTAGTTCCTTTTCGAATAACTATATTTAGTGATAATAAAATAAGGACTGTTAAAAAATTAATTAGTTAATTTCTCGCAGTCTTTTTTTTGTCTAATCTTGTTACTTGACAATTATTACACAAATATCTATAATTAATATAGATGATAGGAGGGGCCTCATGAAAAAATTATTAATTATGTTTATGATTACAACTTTATTAATTATAGGATGTGGAAAAAAGAAAGAAGAAAATAAAGAACCTGATAAGAAACCAGAAACAGAGGAAAAAGAAGAAAATATTAGTGAAGCTGGTGTATTACCTGAAAAAGAAGTTAATGGTATGAAATTTAGTAATGCTTCTATTAGTTATGTAGATGATATGTCAACTTTTGTTGGTGAAGTAAAAAATACAACTAATCAAGATATTGCTATGGATATTTTTGAAATTGTTTTAAAAGATAAAGATGGTAATGTTATTACTAGTATTCCTGCTTATGTAACAGATAAATTAGAAGCTGGTAAAACTATGCCAGTAGTTGCAACTATTAATATGGATTTAACAAATGTTTATGATGTAGAATATAAATTTTAATATTTATATTCTATTTTTTCTTTACAAGCTTATTTATATCGTGTAAAATATTAATAGACTAAGAGGTAAAGATATGAATAAAAAAAGTGTGATACAAAGTATTTATTTTTATATATTAATATTTAATATTGTTTTTATTGTATTTTTAATTGGTTACTATGGATATAGAACAGTTCATTATTATAACTTAGAACACAATTCTAAAAATATAGTAAAAACATTAAGTGAAACAATTTCAAAAGATGAAAATATAGTATATGCTGGAGATGGATTATATCCTGATGGTGATGGATATAGATTTATTGGTAAAAATGTTAACAATTATCTATATTATTCAGGTATGATGTGGCGTATTGTTAAAATTAATGATGATAAATCAATTACTTTAATTACTGAAGAAAATGTTAGTTCACTAGTATGGGGGTATGAAACTAATAGTTTTGAAAATTCTTATATTAATGAATGGTTAAATGTCAAAGAAGGAGTAGAAAATAGTGGTTATTTTTATAATCATTTAAGTAATCCTGATAATTATTTAGTAAATGAAAATATATGTGTTGATGTAATGAAGAAAGCAGAAAGTAAATGTGACAAGACATATAGTAATAAAGTTGGTTTAATTTCTATTAAAGATTATTTAGCTGCTGGTGGAACTGATAGTTATTTAAATACTAATTCTTATTTCTGGACAAGTAATTGTAGTGAAGCTAATAAAGTTTGGTATGTATTTAATAAAGGTGGATTTAATAATTTATCTTCTTCTGGTGATAATTATTATAGTTATGGAGTAAGACCAGTAATTACACTTAATGCTAAAACTGCTTTAAAATCTGGAAGTGGTACAGTTGATGATCCATATATAATAGAAGATTTTAATTATACTAAGTTAAATACAACAACTGCTGGACAATATATAACTTATAATAATTTATTATGGCGTATTGTTGATGTTGATAAAGATAAAACTAAAGTTGTATTAGAAGATACATTAAAATCTAATGATGAAGTTTTAAAGAAATCATTTAGTACAACAACTAATAAATATAGTATAGATGAGTATAACAATATTGGTTATTATTTAAATAATAGTTATCTAAATACTTTAAATTCTAGTGATTTAGTTGAATCTTTATGGTATACAGGAAGTTATAATACTGATACTAAATTTGATTATAAAAATATTTATAGTAGTAATGTAAGCGCAAGGGTTGGATTACTTCACATGGGTGAATTATTTATGCATGATATAACTGGTTATAGTACTTTAACTAGTTCAAATGATTATGAACAAACTGTTATTACAGTAAATGATGAAGGAATGATATATTCTGAATTAAATGATACTGAGATTAGTATTAGACCAGCTATATATTTAAATGGAAATATGAATATTACTAGTGGTAATGGTATGAAAAATAATCCATTTATATTAGGGGGGGATAGCAAATGAATAAGAGTAAAAAATATTTTAAATTAGCTATCTTCCTAATTATTATGGATATATTTACTTTAACTGGTTTTATCTTAAGTTATGGTCCATGGGATTATCTTCGTAATCTTTTAGTTACAACAGCTATGACAACTAAAGATCACAAATACTTAGCCCATATTCTATATACAGATGAAATGATAAAAGATATTATGAATAATAACTATGTTAAAGATAATGGCTTAAGTACTGATGCTAGTGAGATTACAATTGGTCAAATTGAAGAGAAAACAACATACGATTCAATATATGAAGAACAAATTTTAAAAAGAGATCCAGAACATGAAGATTATAAAATTATTGAAGTAAGTGGTAGTGGATACAAAGGTTTTATTGGTGTTATATATGATCCATCAAGAGTATCTTTATTACTAGCTCCTAAGTTTGGACAAACAGGTGAGTTCTTACAAACTATGGCTAAAGATGCAGGTGCTAAACTTGCTATTAATGCTAGTGGTTTTATTGATATTAATGAACGTGGAGATGGTGGACAACCAACTGGAACTATTATTAAAGATGGAAAAATAGTATGGACTGGAAAAGAAACTGGTTATTCTGGAGGAATTGCTGGATTTAATAAAGATAATGTTTTAGTCTTAACACATTCTACAGCTGAAGAAGCAGTTAATAGTGGAATCAGAGATGCAGTTGAATTTGGACCATTCTTAATTGTTAATGGTGTTCCTGCAATTATTAAAGGAAATGGTGGTTGGGGAACTGCTCCAAGAACCGTTTAAGCTCAAAGAAAAGATGGAATTGTATTATTTGTAATAATAGATGGAAGACAACCAGGATATAGTGTTGGAATTAATATGCCTGATTTAGTAGAATTATTATTAAAATATAAAGCATATAACGCTGTTAACTTAGATGGTGGAGCTTCTAGCTCACTAGTTGAAAATGGTGAAATTGTAAATAAACCATGTGCTATAAGTGTAACAGGTGAAAGATTAATACCAAATGGTTGGATATTTAAATAGGCTTAGGCCTATTTTTTATTTATTAAAATTTTATAAATTAATTGTTAAAAATCGACAAATATCTAATAGTGTGTTATAATTTAGGCGTAATATAGGAGTTGTATAGTTTATAAAATAGTTGTGTGATTTTAGTTTTTATTAGAGAGAGAATATAATCTTAAAGTTATCAAATGTTTAATAAAAAAAATACTCTTCTATATATAGTGTTATGGATGAGGAGGAGTGAAATGAAATGTAATTCATGTGGATTTGAAAATAGTTTAGGAAGTACTGTGTGTGCAAAATGTGGAACACCACTAACAAACACTCAAAATAATTTTCAAAGTCCAAACAATAATTTAACTGATAATAATGAAGGGAAGGTAGAAAAATTAAATAATTTATTTAATAGTGTTGAAACTAATAACACATTTAATAATTCAAACAATAATTTAAAAACTAAAAAGAAAAATAATAAAAATATAATATTTTTAGTTCTTGCAATCATTGTATTAGCTCTTATAATTTATTTTGGAATGATGTTCTTTAGTCCATCACCAAAGAAAATATTTTCTAATTTTACTAATAACTTATATAGTTCATTAAAAGCAACTACTGATTCGGAATATAATTCAATATATTTTGATATGTCTTATTCATTAAATGTTTCAGGGATTGAAAGTGAAGAGCTAGGAAGTATTATTAATAAATTTAGTATTAAATTAAATGGTGGAATTGATTATAAAAATAAAACATTTATTTATAATTTAAAAACAGATTATAATAATAAAGAATTGATAAGTGTTGATGCTCAATATAATAAAAACTTTTATATAACTCTTAATAATCTTTATGATAAACCAATAATGGTTGAAGAAAATGATTTCTCAGATATGTTTGAAAAAACAGATAATAAAGATTTAAATGTAGTTGTAAAAGGTTTTGTTGATGCTTTAAACAATTCACTTGATGAAAGTTATTTTACAAGTAGTGATTCAGAAATAGAACAAGATGGTAAAAAGATTAAAACTAAAGTTACATCTTTAAAAATTAATAAAGATAATTATGAAAAAATAAGTAAAAAAATGATGGATGAATTAAAAAATAATAATGAATTTATTGAAGCTTATGCTAAAATGAATGATATTGATAAAGAAGAAGTAAAAGAAGCTTTAAATAGCGATAATTTAGATAGTAGTAGTTTTGGTGATTTATCAGAAGATATGACAATTAATTTATATACTACTGGAATTACTAATAAATTTGTTAAAGTTGAAGTTGTTTCTAATGGTTCAACATATTGTGTCGAAAGTAAAAAAGATAATTTATATGTAATAACTGTTTCAAATGAAGAAGTTAGTATTTCTTTACAATTAAAGTATAATCAAGAGTTTGATAAAGAAATTAAGTTAAAAGATGTAAGTGGAGCAATTAGTGAAGATGAAGTGGGAGAAGATTTTACTAATGCACTTGGAAATATTGTTAATAGTGAAGGATATATTGAATTAAATAAAGATGTAGAAGCTTCTTTTGGTTATAGTATAGAAGATTTATTTGCTAGTTTATTTGGATTAGGTAATTATCCCGATACAAATTATAATTATGATTATAGTTTAGATACAAATTATGATTACAATTATAATTATGAAGATTACAGTACTTATGAAACATTTAATTATTAAAGAGAAATAATTTTTTCTCTTTTTTTGTTGTATTGAAAAATATGTGTTTTTTTAGTATAATGTTCTAGGTGGTTATATGTGGCAAATAGGTAATGTTGTTATTAAAAATAAAGTTGTTTTAGCTCCTATGGCTGGTATTAGTAATAGTGCTTATAGGACTATTATAAAAGAAATGGGTTGTGGTTTAATATATGCTGAAATGGTTAGTGATAAAGCTATTACTTATGGTAGTAAAAAAACTATAGATATGCTTTATATGACTGATTTTGAAAGACCTATTGCACAACAAATATTTGGTAGTGATAAAGAATCTTTTGTAAGTGCTGCTAAATATATTTATGAAACTATGAAGCCAGATATAATTGATATTAATATGGGGTGTCCTGTACCTAAAGTTGCCGTTCGTGCGCAAGCGGGAAGTGCTTTATTAAAAGATCCTAATAAAGTTTTTGAAATAGTATCTAGTGTTGTAAAAAGTGTTCCAATTCCTGTTACAGTTAAAATACGTAGTGGTTGGGATGAAAAACATATTAATGCTGTAGAAATTGCTAAAAAATGTGAAGAAGCAGGTGCTAGTGCTATTGCAGTTCATGGGCGAACTCGTAGTCAAGGTTATAGTGGTAAAGTTAATTTAGATATTATCAAAGCTGTTAAAGCAAGTGTAAATATTCCTGTTATTGGTAATGGTGATATAACTAGTTATAAAGATGCTAAAGAAATGCTTGATTATACTGGTTGTGATGCGGTTATGATAGGACGTGGGGTTTTAGGTAATCCTTGGCTTATTAAGGAAGTGGTAGATTATTTAGAAGATGGAACTTTACCAAAACCAGTAACTTTTACTGATAAATTTAAGATGCTTAAATATCATTTTGATTTATTATTAAAAACTAAGGGTGAAAAACTTGCTATTTTAGAAATTCGTAGTCATGCTTGTTGGTATTTAAAAGGTGTTCCTAATACTGGTAAGTTAAAACAAACTTTTTGTAAAATAAAAAGTAAAGAAGAATTTTATGATTTAGTTGATAGTTGTATTAGGGGTGAAGTGTGTGCATAAAAGTGTTGGTATAAAAAAACGAGCTTGTGCTTTTTTATTTGATATGATGGTTTTACTTGGAATATTAGTTTTTGTTTATTATTTTGTTCCAGAAAGTAGTAATGTTGCCGTATTAAATGGAGAATTTAATTCGGTTAATGATTTGTTATTTAGTGGAAAAATTGACTATTTAACTTATCTAAATAGAATATCAATTATTATGCAAGATTTAGATAAAGAAAGAATTATTTATGGTTTATTTAATGCAATTTATATCGTTACATAATATGTTATAATACCATGTTTTACGAAAAAAACTTTAGGAATGCATATTATGGGACTTAATTATTATAAAAAGAGTGGTGAAATCTCACTAGATGATTTATTAGTACGTAGTATGGTTACTTGTGGACTTTTATATTTACTTGCAAGTTTAGTTTTAATTTATGCACTACCAAGTGTTTTATATTTTGCTATTAATATCTTTTTTGCAATTTTACAAATTTCTTTAGCCATTATTAGTATTTTTATGGTAATATATAGAAAAGACAACCGCGGACTTCAAGATATGTGGAGTAAAGTAATTGTTGTTAATGAAAAATAGAGGTGAAATTATGAGAGAATTTAGTGAACAAGAAATAGTTCGAAGAGAAAAATTAAAAGAAATAGAAAAATATTGTAATCCTTATCCAGAAAGATATGAGATTACACATTCATTAAAAGAAGCTAGCGCTTTAGCTGATGAAACAAAAGATGTAAGAGTTGCTGGACGTATTGTATTTATGCGTAAAATGGGGAAATTAAGTTTTATTCGTTTACGTGATATTGAAGGTGATTTACAAGTTTCAATTAAAATTGATTTAGTAGGTGAAGAAAAATATAATTTCTTTAAAACTTTAGTTGATGTTGGAGATTTTATTGGAGCTAGTGGAGAAATTTTTACAACTCATACTGGTGAGAAAACTTTACGTGCAGATTCTTTTGAATTTTTAGGTAAAGCTTTAAAACCACTACCTGAAAAATTCCATGGGGTAACTGATCCAGAACTTTGTTATCGTAATCGTTACCTAGATTTAATTATGAATGAAGATACACGTAAAAGATTTTTACTTAAATATAAATTTATTAAAGAAGTTAGACGTTATCTAGAAGATTTAGGTTATATTGAAATTGAAACACCAGTTTTAAGTAATAAAGCAAGTGGAGCTTTAGCTAAACCTTTTATTGCTCATCATAATGCTTTAGATATTGATGTATATTTAAGAATTGCTCCAGAAACTTATTTAAAAAGAGCTATTGTAGGTGGATTTACAAAAGTATTTGAATTTGCTAGATGTTTTAGAAATGAAGGTATTGATTCAACACACTTACAAGACTTTACAATGCTTGAAGGTTATGGTGCTTATCTAAATTATAAAGATAATATGAAGTTAATGGAAGATATGTTAAAAACTGTAATTAAGAAAGTATTTGGTTCTTTAGAAGTTAAGATTGGTGATAAAGTAATTGATTTCTCTAAAAAGTGGGAAACAGTAACATTCCGTGCTGTACTTCTTAAATATGTTGATATTGATATTATGGAATTTGATAATAAAGAAAAATTATTAAATGAAATTAATCGACGTGGTATTGTACTTGATACTGATGCTGATTTAAATACAATTGGTTATGGTAATTTAATTGATGTTTTATATAAGAAAGTTGCTCGCCCATATATGATTGAGCCAGTATTCTTAACTGAACATCCAATTAGTTTATCTCCTTTAGCTCGTGCTAATGATGATAATAAAGAATTAACTGATCGTTTCCAATTAGTTATTAATGGAGCTGAAATTATTAATGGTTATTCTGAATTAGTTGAACCAGCCGAACAACAAAAACGTTTAGAAGAACAAGCTAAGTTAAATGCAGGTGGTGATGAAGAAGCCATGATGATGGATATGGATTATATTGAAGCTATGGAAGTTGGTATGCCACCAATTTCTGGATGGGGTATTGGTATTGACCGTGTTATTCAAGTTTTAACTGATACACCAAATATTAAAGATAATGTGTTATTCCCTTTAATGCGTCCAGAGGATAAATAATGAAGTTATTTGTTGCTCGCCATGGTGAAACTAAAGAAAATGTAACAGGGATGTTACAAGGAAATATGGATACAATATTAGATGAAAAAGGGAAAAAACAAGCTTTAGAATTAGGAAAAAAGTTAGAAAAATTAGATATAGATTTAATCTTTTGTTCACCAAAGAAAAGAACTTTGGAAACAGCTATTTTAGCTTATCCAGAATCAGAAATAATCTTTGATGAACGATTAAAGAGTCGTAATCATGGTGAATTTCAAGGAAAGAGCCGTGATGAGATTAATTTAGAAGATTATTGGAATATTAAGAAAAATATACAATATGAAAGTGCTGAATCAGTAAAAGATTTATTTGATAGAGTTAAGAATTTTATTGAAGAATTAAAAATAAAATATAATGATAAAAATATTTTAATAGTGACACATAGTGGAATTGTAAGAATCTTATACTATTATTTTAATGGTATACCAGAAGATGGTAGTTTACTTGGATACGAGTCTACTAATGCTTCACTTGAAGAATATTGTTTATAGAAAGAGGTTATATATGAAAATATTATCAGTAAATGCCGGTAGTTCATCACTAAAGTTTCAAATGTATGAAATGCCAGAAGAAAAAGCTTTAATTTCAGGAAATTTTGAAAGAATTGGAATTCATAATAGTTTTTATACTATTAAAATTAATGGTGAAAAAATAAAAAAAGAAATGGATTTACCAAATCACAAAGTTGCTTTTGAAACACTTGTTAAAGAATTAGAAGAAAATAAAGTTGTTGATTCTTTAGAAGAAATTAGTGGTATTGGTCATCGTGTTGTTCAAGGTGGAGCTTACTTTGATAAAACTGTTGTTATCGATGATGATGTAATTGCTAAAATTGAAGAGTTAAATGTTCTTGCACCTCTTCATAATCCAGCTGCCATAACTGGTATTAAAGCAGCTATGGAAGTTATTCCTAATGCTGTTCAAACTGCAGTTTTTGATACTGCTTTCCATCAAACTATGCCAGAAGAAAATTATATTTATGCTGTTCCTTATGAATGGTATACAGACTATAAAGTTCGTCGTTATGGCGCTCATGGTACAAGTCACATGTATGTTGCTAATCGTATGAATGAAATATTAGGACGTACTGATACTAAACTTATTACTTGTCACTTAGGTAATGGTGCAAGTGTTAGTGCTGTTGTTAATGGTAAATGTGTAAATACATCAATGGGACTTACACCAAATGCTGGATTAATTATGGGAAGTCGTTGTGGTGATATGGACGCAACAGTAGTTACTTATATGATGGATCAATTAAAAGTAAGCCCTGCTGAAATGGATATTTTATTAAATAAAAAGAGTGGACTTCTAGGAGTTACTAATCTAAGTAGTGATATGCGTGATATTGATGCAGGTGTTTTAGAAGGTAATGAACGTTGTGAACTTGTAAAAAGAATGTTTGTAAATCGTGTTGTAGAATATATCGCTAAATATTATGTTGAAATGAATGGTTGTGATGCTATTGTATTTACTGCTGGTATTGGAGAAAACTCTATTACTACTAGACGTAGAATTGTTAATAAATTAGGAGTATTAGGTATTTACTTAGATGAAGAAGCAAATGATAGTCGTGGTGAGGAAAAACTTATCACAACTGCTGATTCAAAAATACCATGTTATGTTATTCCAACTGATGAAGAATTAATGATTGATCGTGATACATATTCTTTAGCTAAATAGATACGAAGAAATTAGTATCTTTTATATGTTGACACAATATTTATTATTCGTTAAAATAGATGTAGAAAGTGGGTTTTACTATGTTTAGTAATAAATATAAAAAAATATATAAAATAATAAAAAAATATAAACGAATTGTTATTGCTCGTCATATTGGTGCTGATCCTGATGCTCTTGGTTCAGAAATTGCTTTAAAAGATATTATTAGTTCAACATTTCCTGATAAAGAAGTATATGCAGTAGGATATCCTGCAAGTAAGTTTTCTTATATGGGTAGTCTTGATAAAATGAATGAAGAATATTATAAAGATTCACTATTAATTGTTGTTGATCTTCCAGATAAAAAAAGAATTGATGGAGTTGATCCAACTAAGTTTAGTTATAGTATTAAAATTGATCATCATCCATATATAGAAACATTCTGTGATTATGAATGGATTGATGATAAAGCTAGTAGTACATCACAAATGATTATGGAATTAGTTTTTAATTCTAAATTAAAAATGACTAAATTTGCTGCTGAAAGATTATATCTTGGTTTAGTATCTGATACAAATAGATTTTTATTTAGTTATACAACTACAAAAACTTTTGATTTAGTTTCTAAATTAATAAAAGAAACAAATATTGATTTTACAAGTTTGTATCCAAATTTATATTTAAGACCACTTAAAGAAATAAAATTTTATGGATTTTTAGTTAATAATTTAATTGTTACAGAAAATGGATTTGGTTATGTAAAAATAACTGAAGAAACTTTAAAAGAATATAATGTAGATGCGGCTACTGCTGGTAATATGGTTAATGAATTTAATTTTATTGATGAAATAATTGCTTGGGGAACTTTTACTTTTGATAAAAATCGTAATGTTATACGTGGATCACTTAGATCGCGTGGTCCAATTGTAAATGAAGTTGCTAGTCATTATAATGGTGGGGGACATATATACGCTAGTGGATGTCGTTTAACTGATTTTGATGAAGTAGATAAACTTGTAATAGAAATGGATAATGCTTGTAAAGAATATAAAAAAGAACAAATATAAATTATAACTCATTTATATATTGTTCTTTTTCTTTTTTAAAATTAACTTCATCTTCAAAAAATAATTCATCAGGTTTTAAATTAAAAATTTTACCAATTTTTAATGCCATATCATATGACAATCTTTTCTTTTTTGTTTCAATTTGACTATAATAGGCAGTACTAATATTTAATTTTTCTGCCATATCAGGAATAGTTAAATTATTTTTTTTTCGAAGAACTGTTAGTTTCCTATAACGTCGTCTATGCATAATAACTCCTTTATTATCAGTGTGTGACACACTAGTGATTAATATCAAAAAAATGTATCATTATATCAGCAGGTGGTAAAAATGAGTTTACAAGATACATTTGGTAAAAATCTTAAATATTATCGCTATCAAAAAAACTATTCACAAGAGAAACTTGCAGAAAAAGTTAATATTGATAGTAGATATTTAAGTGATTTAGAAAACGGTAAGTATAGTCCATCTTTTTCAAAAATTGAACGTATTGCCGAAGCTTTAGAAATAGAACCTTATTTATTATTTAAAAAAGATACTAATCATAGTTTATTAGCGCCACGTGTAGATATTTATAGAACTACAAAATATCGTTAATTGATATAATCAACTATTAAAATTATGTCATGATTAATTAAATTTGTCAAACTATTTTGAGAAAGATATCTTTCTTT
>CALVVE010000015.1 GCA_944363775.1 uncultured Bacilli bacterium
AAATATTAATAATTTAATAGATCATGATAATTATTATGAATATTTAAATAATAAATATAAAAAAAAAAATAGTAATGTTATTACTAGAAAAATTTATACAAAAAATAATTATCAAGATTAATTTTTTAATTCTTTTATAAAAATAGAAGGATTATACTTATTAATTAATAAATATACATTATTTTTAGTTCGTGTTAAAGCTACATAAAATAAACGACGTTCTTCATCAAGAATGTCTTTTTTTGTACGATTATCTAATAATTTTATAAATAATGAATCTTCTTTATTACTAGGAAAACCATATAATCCTTCCTCATTATTTACAATTATAACTTCATCATACCCTAACCCTTTTGATGCATGAACGGTCATATAACTTATATGCATATTAAGATATTTTTTATAGATCAAACGATTTTCTTTTAATATAAAATCTTTTTGATTTATTAAAAAATTAATATCAAACTTATAACGTAATAACAATAATACTTTTAAATTTTTATTTTGATTATAAATTTTATTTAAAATTAATTTTAACTTTTGTATTTTTTCTTTATTATTAGAATAATAAAAATATTTTATAGGATTACTTAAACTTTTATTTGATAATAAATTCTTTTTAATTTGTAAATCATTTCTCATTATAAAGTTACCAGCAATATTAATTAATTCTTGACTATTACGATAAGTCTTATTTATTTTAATAATTTTAACATCACTTGTTCCTAATATTTTTTTAAAGTCTAAAAATAAATTAATATTTGATCCTGAAAAAGAATAAATAGTTTGCCAGTCATCACCAACTACAATTAAGTGACTTTTACTAAGTTCTATAATTTTTTTTAAAAATAAAAATCTTTCATAAGAAATATCTTGATATTCATCAACAATGATATATTTCGGATATGTTTTATTATTTTTTAATCTCTTAGTTGCCATTATAATCATATCTTCAAAATCAATAGAATGTTTTTCTTTTAATTTATTTTGGTAATAAGAATATACTTCATTTAAAAATGATCTTAATTTTTTATTACTACAATTAACTTCTTTTATATTATTTCTTTTGCAAAGTAAAATAAATGTATAAATATCAGATATAAACATATTAATTAATTTACTAGAAAGAAAAATATTATTAATTTTATCTTTTCGTTTATTTCTTTTTAAATTTATTTCATTTTTTTTACAAAATTCTTTTACTTTTTCTAATATAGATTCATTAGAATAAATACATAAATAATTTAATTTATTTTTATATGCATAATATTTTTTTCTATTAATTTCAAATAATTTTTTTATTTCATTTTTAGAAACATAATCAACATATATTACCTCATTATCAATCTTTAAAGCACATAAATAATAAGTGTTGGTTTGAAAGTGATAATAGTTATATTCAACAATTATATTGTAATTTATCCACAACATTTCTAGTTCCGTAATAGTTTTTTTGATGTTTTTGTTAATTTCACCTGTGGAAAACATGTGTTCTAGAAGTAAATTTTGTGGAAAACTGCGTAAAATTGTGGATAAATACATTTTATATACACATAAAAATACATTTTTTGTCGAATTTTGGTGTAATATTGTGGATAAAATATATTCTTTTATTATCTGTTTACCATTAGTTGTAATTTTAAAGTTTTCATCTTCTTTTATAAGAGTATATGCATAATGGTGAAACGTACAAATTTGAGCATTTATATTAAAATTTTTATTAATCATATTTGACAGTTCATTCACAGCTTTATTAGTATATGAAATAATTAAAATGTCTTCAGCTCTAATTTTTTTTACATCAACTAAATATTTAACTTTAGCAGCAAGTGTAGTTGTTTTACCACTGCCCGCTCCTGCAATAACCATTAAATACTTACTATCATCTAATACAACTTGTTTTTGTTCACTATCTAATACAATATTATCATCTATATTATCAAAAATATGATTTAAATAATTGTCTATATTTTTCAAATAATCACCTAAATGATATCTTAACTTATTTTAAATTTTTTTTAACAAAATTAACAAAAAAAAGAAGAAAAATCTTCTATTTTACTTTATATGGGTCACTACTAGTACCAGTACCTGAAAAAGCAACATAACTTTGAAGTGTAATAACAGGTCTAAATGTCATTGTAGATGAAGTACTTAAAGTTTTAATTGTACTTGTTGATAAATAATATCCAATACTCGAATTCTTTTTATTTAATAACCAAGTAGAACCATTAGTAATAAAATTAGTTCCTGATTGTGTAGCTCTCATGTAATCACCAACAGTTAAAAGAGCAACTTTATAATCTTCATGCATTGTTTCTTCAGAAGCTGTCACATTATTTAAATCGGCTATACTACTTACTAGTCCAGTTGAATATTTACTAGAAGCAACATATTCTTTATTTTCTAAATTATTATAAAAAGTATTCTTTAAATAATCTAAGGATGCTTGATGGTTCTTACTTCCACCTGCACTTATCGGTGATTGACTAACTAAACGCATCATTCCATCTTTAAAAGATAAAATGCGCCATACTATACCACTATAAGATACATAGTTATTAGTAACATTTCCCTTTAAATAAAAATCTCCCTTTAACTCATCAAAAGTTAGCATTGAAGAATTATTAAAATCATTCATAATTTGCTCTGTACTAGCATAATCAGTATAACTTGAATTTGTACAAGAACCTTTTTCTATTTCTAAATTATCTAATGAACCATTTATACAATATTTTGGAGTTGATAAATTCTCAACAAAGCTATGATTTCCACTAGTAACAACAATTAACCCTTTAGTAAAATCTCCACCTTTATACTTTAAAGTTTTATCCTCAATTTTATATTGATATGGAACTGTATTACCATTATCAACCGTAGTAGTTTGAGCTTGTTTTACTAATTCCCGAACTGATTCAAGAGTAATCTTTTGTTGTGATTCTTCTAAAACATTATTTAATACTGGAACAGATATTAAAACAATTATAGTTAAAATTGATATAACAGCTAAAAGTTCAATTAAAGTAAACCCCTTTTTCATATTATCACCATATTAATGGTATCACAAAATAAATTTACTTTCAATAAAAAAATATGTTAATTAAAATAATTAATCAACATATTTTCTTTAACTTCATTAGTAACTTTTTTAGCTTCTTCTCTAGCTTTTGCAGTTCCTTCTTGTAAAATTTTATCTACAACTTCTGGATGTTCTTCATAATATTTACGCTTTTCTTGAATTGGTTTAAGATATTCTTCCATAGCTGCAATTAATTCTTTCTTACAAGCAACGCAACCACGGCAACCTTCTTTACATTCAGAACATACTTTTTCAACATTAGGATTTACTAATTTGTGATAACTATAAACCATACAAACTTCTGGATCTGCTGGATCATCTTTACGAAGCTTTTTAGGATCAGTAGTAGCTCCCATAATTTTTTTAGTTATTTCTTCTTTACTATCAGATAAATAAATAGCGTTATTTAAACTTTTACTCATTTTATTACCATCTAATCCCTTAATACGTTTATTTTCACTTAATAAAGCATTAGGTTCAATTAAAGTTTCACCATATATATGATTAAATTTACGAACAATTTCACGACATTGTTCTATAAGAGGTAATTGATCTTCACCAACCGGAATAACTTCTCCTTTAAAAGCTGTAATATCAGCTGCTTGACTGACAGGATAGCCTAAAAAACCATAAGTTATACTTTCACCATCATTACCAAATAACTCTTTTTTTTGCTTAGCTTCCGTTTTTACTGTAGGATTACGATATAATCTTGAAACAGTAACTAAGTTAGAATAAAAAACAGTTAATTCAGCAATTTCTGGAATCATTGATTGAATAAATATAGTTGATTTTTCTGGATCAATACCAGCAGATAAATAATCAATTGTAACTTCTCTAACATTATTTTTTACTTTTTCTGGATTATCATAATTATCAGTTAACGCTTGCACATCAGCAATTTCAAAATAACAATCATAACTATCTTGTAATTTAACCCAATTTTGTAAAGTACCAAAATAATGACCTAAGTGTAGACGTCCAGTTGGTCGCATTCCCGATAAAATTCTTTTCTTCATAATATCACCTTCAAACTTAATACTTAAATTATAACACATTTTTTTAATTTGTAACACTTAAGTATAAAGCACTTAAAAAAGTATTAGGAAAAAATACAAAAATACTATACAATAACGTTATATTATTACTGCTCTTTTTTAGTTCATTATAAATATAAAGAACTAAATTCTTACTACCAATATTTTTTTCTAATTTATAAATAGGACTATCTAATTTAATATTTACTTTACTGTTTTTTAGATTATTAATTAATAATTTATTAAATTCTTTATACGTATATATTTTACTTTCTTCTAATTCAAAAATTTTACCACAATTTTCAATTATTTCTAAAAAATTATTACCACTTATAAAAGTTTTATAATTTTTATTAACTTTTATTTCTTTAGTATTTGAAAATACTGATTTTAATTTATTAACCATTTTTTCAAAATATAATTTTTTATTTTTTATAATTTCATTTTTTCTAAATGAATAAATATTTCCATCTAACTTATTAAATTTTTTTAATGTATCATTATATCCAAAATTAATCGCTTGAATACTATATTTTTTATCAAAATTTAAAAAAAATTTTAACTTATTATTTGGTTTTATTAAAGTAATTGGAATATTTGTTTTATACTTTTCTTTATCGTAATTATTATTTAAATCAACTGCTATTATTTTTTTAGCTCCTAATTTTATAGCTAAGTTAATTGGCAAATTATCAGAATATCCACCATCTATATATAAATTATCACCAATTTTTTTCTTTTTAAAAACTGGATAACAAGAAGCACTAGCTAAAACATAATCTTTTAATAAATGTTTAGGAATTTCTTTTTTAGTTAATTGAAGTGCTTTTAAATTAGTAAAATCAATTGTTACTAATCCATAATTAATTTTACTTTTATAAAATTTATTTATATTAATTGTATTATTAATTAATTTTTGTAAACCACTTACTTCCATCCCACCACTTGTAAATACATCTAAATAACTTGTAATATTATTTTTAAAATTATTATTATAAATTTTAATATAATCTAAGTTTTTCCACAAATTAATTCCCTTATCCAAATCATCTTGAACCATTAATACACCATTTAAAGCACCAACACTTGTTCCAGTTACAATATCATAATTTATTCCTAATTTTTTTAAAGCTTTCCATACGCCAATTTGATAAGCACCTCTTGAACCACCACCTGACAAAACAATAGCTATGCTCACAATATCACCTATTAAAGTTTATTCTAAAAAATATATAGTAGACAAAAAAAATAATAAAAGATATAATGTTGTAGGTGGTAGTATGATTATATTTTTAAATTATTTCTTATTATTTATTATTTATTCATTTTTAGGATGGTTTATCGAAATTATAGTCTGTTCAATAAGTGAGAAACATTTTACACCAAGAGGATTTTTAATTGGTCCTTATTGTCCAATTTATGGTTTTGCTTCTATAATAATGATTACATTATTAAACAAATATTTTAATGATCCATTAATAGTTTTTATTTTAAGTGCAATTATTGCCTCAGTTTTGGAATACTTTACAAGCTATATTATGGAAAAAATATTTAATGCAAGATGGTGGGATTATAGTGATAGAAAACTAAATATTAACGGAAGAATTTGTTTAGAAAATTCTGTATTATTTGGTATGCTTGCATTAATTTTAATCTATATTGTTAATCCATTTATCATACAAGTAATTGATACAATTCCAAAATTATATTTTATATTTATTTCGAGCGTTTTATTAACTATCTTTATTATTGACAATATAGTAACATTTAATATAATGTTTAAAATCAGGACATTTACCAAAGCACTAAAAAAAGATTATACCGAAGAAATGACAAAAAAAGTAAAAAAAGTATTATCAGAACATTCATTTATAACTAGAAATATTTTAAAATCTTTCCCTAAATTAGAAATTAAAGGATTTGAATCAAAAAAAGAAAAAATATTTAATTTTATTAATTCAAAAAAATCATCATTAAAATGATTTTTTTATAAATATTTTTTTAATTTATCATTTGCACTTTCTTGAAATTTTAAAAATGATTCTACAAACTCTTTCAAATCTTCATCTAAACAATCCTTATATTGAGATAATTTTTTTTCCATATCAATACTTCCCATCGAAATTCCTTTTACTAACATATCTGCAATACTTGAATCACTATTATCCTCTTTAACTTCTTTACTAACTCCCATATTACCCATTATTTTGGTAACCAAATTTTCTTTTTCTGGTTTAACTCCATCTTTATCTAGTAATTCTTTAGCTTGTTCTTTAAAACTTTGATATTCTTTTAAAACATCTTCAACACTATCTTTAATTTTATTATCCTTTTCTTTTAAATCTTTAAGCAATTTACTTAAAACGGAAACACTCATATCACAATCTTTATAAATGTGAATTAAAACTTCATTATTTTCTTTCATTATTTCACCTCAAATATATTATGTTATAAAAAAATAGTTTTATACATATATTGTTATGGGCATATTTAACACACATATAAAAAAATTTAGAATATATTATAGTGAAATTAGAAGGGGTGGATTATATGTGTAATGATAAAAAAAACAATGATTGCAAATGCTTAGCTGAAATATTAACAGTAATATGTATTTTACAAGAAAACTCTGAATGTGCAGATAATTGTTTAGATAATTGTGATCGTGGATTCTTAGGATGTTCTCCAGTTGCTGTAAAATGTAATACAAGACCAATCATATTATACAACTGTTGCAATGGTAACCCATGGGCATTTCCAATGACAAAAGAAGATGTTACATGTGATGAAGCAAGCAATTGTTCAAGAGTATTACGTGTTGAAAAAATTGATGGATGCTGTGCTACATTCCGTGTACTACAACCAAATCCAGATACGACACAAAGTGCTACAATTCCATATGTTGCAACAAACTCATTTTGTACTGTAAATCTTAACTGTGTTGGAGCATTACGTTGTTTACAAGATACTTTTGTTGAATGTTTATAAAAGGTAAAAAAGGTAAATAATATTATTTACTTTTTTTATTGAAGAAAATAAATAAATGTGATACAATGTATATAGATGAGATTTTTCTCATAAAATAAAAATGGATATACCTATTTAGGTACACTCCAAAAATTTTGGTTAGTGCACACTAATATTTGTTAGTGTGCAATTTTTTTATTTAAATAATATTATAAATATTAAAATAAATAAAAGGAGAATTATGATATAAAGAGCTTCTTCTTTTCTTGTCATAATACCACCTCCATATCTAATAAGGAGTGCACCTAACAATTAAGTATATCCAAAAATATATTATAAATTATTCTTATTTATTTCTAACAAAATTAACCAAAATTATTTGTTAAAATTATTGATTATATTTTTATATATGATACAATGTATATAGATGAGATTTTTCTCATAAAATAAAAATGGATATACCTATTTAGGTACACTCCAAAAAGTTTTTTTCGAAGTGCACACTAATATTTGTTAGTGTGCAATTTTTTTATTTAAATAATATTATAAATATTAAAATAAATAAAAGGAGAATTATGATGTATAGAGATTCTTCTCTTCTTGCCATAATACCACCTCCTTATCTAATAAGGAGTGCACCTAACAATTAAGTATATCCAAATGTATATTATAAATTATTTATTTATAATTTTTATAAAATTAACACTGTAAACTTTAGATAATATGATAAAATAAAAATGGTGATGATTAATGGAATACAAAACAACAAGATATTTTGATTATAAAGAAGCAAATGCTGAATTTCATGATGCATATTTTATTGCAAAAAAAATAACAGAATCATTAAATTCATTAATTAATAATTCTCATTTAACAAGTGATGAAAAAGATATTGTGCAAAAATCTGCTACTGAAGCTAATTTTTATTTAGAAGAAATTGATTTGTTAGGTGATATATATTCGATAGAAAGTACTGTTAATCATGATTTACTAGAACCATGGGTTGTTGACTATTATTATGAGAATAATATTTTTCCAGAAAACGCTTCTGAAATAGGTCAAACGTTTCAAGAATCTATTCAAAAAATATTTTATTTAGAAGATAAAATTGCTCCTATTGTTTCTAATATTTGGAAGCGTACATTAACACCTTTTGAAAGTATTAAAAATGGTGATAAATTTATTACAGTTGCCCACTCTACAACATTAGGTTTAGACTTAAATAATTCATTTAAGAATAACTTAAATCCATATCTATCATGTTCAATTTTTAATAATAATTGTATGAACTATTACAATGGTCCAGTAGCTATAACTTTTGACATAAATAAAGATAATTATATTGCCAGTGCTTCATTCGATAGTGCTACGGCAAGTCTATCTTCAAATCAAAGTATATTTACACTTAAAACTTTCCCTAATGGAGAAACTATTCGTGCTGGATATACATTTGAAGAAGATCCAGATAAAATTGTTATAAAATGTGAAAATCCAGATGATGTATTAAATAGAATAAACTCAAGAAACTCAAAAAATCGTGTTGTTAATGAAACCGTTTTAGATAAAAAATTCGTTAAACCTAAGGGTATATTATTATTTTCTGATGGAATTGATTACTTATTACCATTTTATTTAATTGCTGATAAAATGAGCAAACAATACAATATTCCAATTAAATTAATTGATAGAAGAAAATATAACACTAATGAATTAGAAGAAATTAACCCAAGTGAATTTTTAAAACAAATTAGTCAAACACATTATGATTTAATTAATAATAGTAATCTTAATAATTTAGAAAAACAAAATATAATTAAAAATTTTTATGAATTAATTTATAAAGAAAAAGTTTATTCAAATGAAAAATTAAATATTTGTTATAACGAAATAACTAATTTATACAATAGTATTGACAATTTAAATCAAAAGAAAATATAAAGAGAAACTTTATATTTTTTTATGTCCAAATATCTTCAATATCATCAATTAAAATTTTATCATTATCTAATGTGATTAAATAATTATCATTTTTTCCAATAACTCTTTTTTCAATAATACCATTTTTAGTTTTAATTTTAAAATTAAGTTTATAAGTAAAATTACGAGAAGCAAAAATATTGTTTATTTTTTTTATAATATCTTCTTTATTAACTTTATTTACAACATTTGTATTATTAATGGTTGAGAAAACTTCACTATTATTTTTTATTTTATGATCAACCGGATTAGCAAATACTTTTGGTAATTTATTATTCATAATCTCCTCCTAATAAATTATATTAAACAATTTAATTTTTATTCAAAACTACTACTAAGTTTATAACCTAAAATAAATAATATAAAAGTTATAAAAAAATAATTAAATAAATTAGTAAAATCTATATTTTTTAATAATAATAAAATTGATGAAATTGATAAAATAAAAATTGTTAAATAATATTTTTCATTAAATTTATTTCTAAAAATACTAATTAATTTTGAAATAAAAAATGTTCCAATAATTAATCCAATTAAATAAAAAGAAACTTTATTAAAATTAATAAATAATAAATTTAAATTTGTAAATGAAGAAAAACATTCTAATAACAAAGGATAAAAACCTAAACTTATTAAAATAGCTGTTCCACTAATTCCTGGAATAATCATTGTTAAAGCATCAATAAAACCAATTAAAATATAAATTAAAAACATAGGTAATTTAAAAAATTGACTATTCTTAGGCATAAATATATAAATTAATATTAAAAATATTATAATTAAAATCATAAAAGTAATATTTTGGTATGATAACTTTTTCTTTACATGTAAATAAATTGGTTTAATTCCACCCAAAATTGTTCCTAAAAAGAAAAACATTGTTGGTAGATAGTAATGACTAAATAAAAAGTTTATTATTTTACTGCCAAATACAATTCCAAGAAAAACACCACTACCAGTAAATAATAAAAATTTAAAATTAGTTTTTATAGCTTTTAAAAAATTACTTATTGCATTAATTCCATCATCATATAAATTAAACATGATTGCTAAAACACTTCCACTAACTCCCGGAGTTATTTTAGCAAGTCCAATTATAAAAGATTGTATCCAAATAATTATTTTTTTCATATTAAAATATATTCAAAAAAAAGAAGTTAATAACTTCCTTTATAAATTCTAAGTGAGTTTAATATAACTAAAATAGTTACACCAACATCTGCAAATATGGCAAACCAAAGTGATGATATACCGAATAATCCAAGTAATAAAATTAATAATTTCATTGTAATTGCAAAAATAATATTTTGCCAAACAATATTTACTGTTTTTTTAGAAATATTTTTTAATTTAATTAAATTATAAATATTATTATTAGTTAAAATAACATCACTAGCTTCAATAGCTATATCACTACCAATTCCTCCAAATGAAACACCTACGTTAGCTTCCAGTAAAGCTGGTGCATCATTAATTCCATCACCAATAAACATTACACTATCATTTTTCTTAAACTCTTTAACATATTGTATTTTATCTAATGGTAACAAGTCTCCATAATAATTTTCTATTTTTAATTCATTAGCTACTTTCTTAACTATGTCACTATTATCTCCAGATAATAAAATAATTTTATTATTATCTAAATAGTCAATAACTCTCTTAGCATCTTCTTTTATTTGATCTGATATTAGTATATAACCATAATAATCATTATCTACAGCTACATGAACAATAGTACCATTTTGTTTTACATTTATTACTTTAATATTATTTTCTTCCATAAATTTATTATTTCCAGCAAATATTTTTTTATTATTAACAACTGCATAAACACCTCTACCAGATGTTTCTTTATAATCTTTAATATCTAATTTACCTATTTCTTTATTGTAAGCTTTTACTATTGCTTTAGCAATTGGATGATTAGAATTATATTCAGCAAAGGCTGAATACATTAAAACTTCATCTTTATTTTTAGCATTTGGTACTATTTTTCTTACTTTAAATTTACCATCAGTAATAGTTCCGGTTTTATCAAAAATAAAAGTATTAACTTTAGAAATAACTTCTAATATATTACTATTTTTTATTAAAATATTATTTTTAGAAGCTACTCCTAGTCCTGTATAAAAGCCTAGTGGAATAGATATTACTAAAGCACAAGGACAAGAAATAACTAAAAATATTAAAGCTCTATATAACCATTCGTGATAATTACCAAATAATATTGTTGGAACAATAAATATTATTAAAGCAAGAACGACAACTATTGGTGTATAAACTTTTGAAAACTTAGTAATAAACTTTTCCGTTTTAGCTTCTTTATTTTTTAAATCAATATAATTAGTAATTTTATATAAAGTTGATTCTTTATAAGTCTTTGTTGCTTTAATTACAAGTATTCCATCATTATTAATAGAACCACTTATAATTTCATCATTTACACTAACTTTTGTATCTTTAGCTTCACCAGTAATAAAACTAGTATTAACAGTAGAATTACCATCAATTATAATTCCATCAATATAAACTTTTTCACCAGGTTTTACATAAAAAATATCACCTTTTTTTATTAATTCAGGTCTAACTTTATATTCTTTATTTTCTTTTTTTAATGTAACATAAATCTTTTTATTTTTAACCAAACTATTTATTTTATCTTTAGAATATGAAATTGACGCATCATTAATATATTCACCAATTTGAAATAAAAGCATTACCATTACACCTTCAAAATATTCTTTTATCACGAAAGCTCCAATAGTAGCAATTAACATCAAACAATTTTCGTCTAAAAACTTATTTTTTAATATTTTTTCATAACATTTATAAAATATATCAAAAATAATAATTATATAACTTAAAAATAATATTTCTCTATTAAAATTTTTAAATAAAAAAATAAAAACTAATAAAATTATACAAATTAAAATTCTTAATAATTTATTTTTATCTTTCATTATCCACCTCATTATAATATTATAAAACAAAGTACATTTTAAGACAATAATAAACTAGATTTATTTGACAATTTTATGTATAATAAAGTTGTGATGTGTATGAAAAAGTTAGATATAATATATGAAGATAAAGAATTAATTGTTGTAAATAAACCTGCAAAAAAACTTACTATTGCAACTAATAAAGGTGAATTAAATACTTTATATCATGAAGTATATGAATATGTTCATAAGAAAAATAAACGTAATCGAATTTTTATTGTTCATAGATTAGATAAAGATACTAGTGGTGTTGTTTTATTTAGTAAAAATGAAAAATTAAAATATTTATTACAAAATAATTGGAATGATATTACTAAAAGAAGTTATTTAGCTATTGTTGAGGGTATTGTTAAAGATAAAGGAACAGTTAAATCTTATTTAAAAGAAACAAAAACTTTATTAACTTATTCAAGTAATAAAAAAGATGGGAAGTTAGCTATTACAGAATATGAACCAATAAGTTATCATAATAAAAATACTTTATTAAAAATAAATATTAAAACTGGTAGAAAAAATCAAATTAGAGTTCATATGAAAGATATTGGACATCCTATTATTGGCGATAAGAAATATGGTAGTAAAAAAGATTTATATAAACGTATGACTTTACATGCTTATGAGTTAGAATTAATTCATCCAATAACTAAAAAGAAAATGGTTTTTACAGCTAAAATTCCAAATTGTTTTAATGAATTTAAAAAGATATGATTTCTCATATCTTTTTAGTCTATGTTAATTAACTTTTTAGTTTCTTTTTTAGCTTCTTTTGGAAGTGTAATTAACAAAATACCATCTTTGAAATTAGCTTTAATATCATCTTCATTAACTTCACCTACATAGAAACGACGAACTGTTTTTCCAGAAAAACGTTCACGACGAATAAAGTTTTTCTTTTCATCTTTTTCTTCCTTTTCTTCATTCTTTGTAGCTGTGATAGTTAAATATCCATGATCACATTCAATTTGAATATTTTTCTTATCAACTCCTGGTATTTCTGCTTCAATGTGGAAGATGCCATCCTTTTCATAAACATCACACTTCATGGTATCTAAATTAGTATCTTCCATAAAACTATCAAAGATGTTATCTAAACTTGGTAACATATTATCATCCTCCTTACAATTACAAACTAATTATAACACTATAATTAGCATTTGTCAAGCGAGAGTGCTAATATATTTTTTAATTTATTTTTTGTTTCATCATTTGCAAATATATAATCAATAGAATTAATATTACATTTAATTAAATCTTGAATACTTAAATTAGTTGTTTCAAGTACTTTTTTGTATTCCTCATTTATATTAATACCTGATACTGTATCATTATCTGTATTAATTGAGATATTTACTCCATAATTATATAAATCTTCTAATGGATGTTTTCCTTTAATAGCTTCTGTTTGTAAATTACTTGTTAAACATATTTCTAATAATATGTTTTTTTCTTTAATTAAATTCATTGTATTAATATCATCAATTGCTCTTACGCCATGACCAATTCTTTTTGTTTTAAATTCTATTGCTTTATTAATACTATTAATACCATCAGCTTCACCAGCATGAATTGTATATGGAATTTTTAATTCTCTAGCTTTATCAAATATATATTCAAAATTTGCAGTTGGATATAAAGCTTCAGCTCCTGCTAGATCTATTCCACATACACCATCATTTAAATATTTTTTAGCTAACTCAACTACTTTTAAATTTGTTTCTTTAGACTCATCTCGCATACAACAAAGAATTATTCCACCAAATATTCCAACATCCTTTTTTGCCGTATTTAAACCCTTTATAACGGATTTTACTACTTCATCATAAGTTAATCCACCTACTATGTGTTTTGAAGGAGCAAAGCGTATTTCTGCGTAAATTACACCCATATTATGTAGATTTAAAAGTAAATTATAAGTAGCTTCATATAAATGTTCTTTAGTTTGTAATAAAGAACAAGGAAAACTAAATTTTTCTAAATACTCATTTAAGTTACGACAATCTTTAGAAACTTGTAATTGTTTTTTTAAATCTTCTAAAGACATATTAACATTATCTTCTTTTAACCACTTTTCCACAAGTTTAATATCTAATGAACCATCTAAGTGTAAGTGTAATACAATCTTAGGCATATTTTCTATATTCATAAAAACCCCTTCCTAAAAAAGAAAATACTTTCATATTTTCTATTTATTTGGATCAACTAATATTTTTACAGCTGAATCAGTCCCGCTTGTTAAACGTTCATAAGCTTTTTGAACATCTTCAAGTCCTACTACATCATCTATAAATTTAGTAACATCAATTTTTTTATTACTTATTAAAGCAATACATGTTTGAAATTCTTCTTTAGTATAAGCAATTGCTCCTTTTAATGTAAGTTCACTCATAACAGCTACTACTGTTGGAATAGTAATTGGTGTCATTGATACTCCTACTAAAACAACAGTTCCACCTGGTCTTGTAGTCATAAAAGCACTTGTTACTGCCTTATCATTTCCACAACAATCAACAACAACATCAAAACCATCACCAGTATCAGTCATAACATCATTCATAAATGATTCACTAGTGGCATTATAGTATTTGTCAGCGACACCTAAAGATACTGCTTTCTTTCCACGAGCTTCATTAGTTTCACTAACAGCTACAAAACTAGCGCCTTCTTGCTTTGCAAACATAGCTGAAACTAAACCAATAATTCCACCACCAATAACTAATACTTTATCTCCTACTTTAATATTGGCTAAATGAATTGCATGTAGACCAACTGCAGTTGGTTCAACCATTGCCATTTCTTCATCAGTAACATTATCTGGTATTTTAATAACCATATCTGGACGAATACTCATTTTAGGAGCTAATGCA
Organism: uncultured Bacilli bacterium; assembly: GCA_944363775.1. Lineage (GTDB taxonomy): Bacteria > Bacillota_I > Bacilli_A > RF39 > UBA660 > Pelethosoma. The sequence goes on from CALVVE010000015.1 coordinate 14,930, forward strand.
CCAGGATTAGTTAAAGCTAAACCAGTCGCATATGTCCAAGTTTGACGGCAATATTGTGGATTACCAGTTTGACATGCATGACATTTTCCACATGGTGAGATTGGTAATGCTGTAACACGATCTCCTACTTTTAAATCTTCACGACTACCTGGATCAGTAACTACACCACAATATTCATGTCCTAAAACTAAACCTTTAGGTTCACCCATGTCCCAATAGTGAATATCAGAACCACAAATTCCTGCTTTCTTAACATCAATAACAACACTACCATTAGTAGAAACTGGTTCACTAATTTCACTTATTTCAAATTCTCTTTTTCCTTTTAATGAAACACACTTCATTTTATTCCTCCCTTATTATCTTAATAATAACACAAAAAAAAGAAAGAAATTAAATTTTTTCTCTCTTTTGTCATTTGTTTACACCAATTAATTATTAAATCTAAGTAAATATCCATCTGGATCTTGAATTAAGAATTCTATATCTTCATAAATTTCTTCATCAACTCTATATTTATTAACCATAATATCTTCAAAAAAAGTAACTTCTTTATTCTTTAAATCATTATAATATTCATTAATATTATTAACAGTCATACTAATATTAATACCTCTTCCAAAAGGATATTCTAACTTACCTGTATTCCAATTATTATTAATTTCTTCTAACATTATTTGATTACCTTGAAATTCAATAAAAACAAACTTATCTTCTTTTCTTTCATACATTATTTTAAAGCCTAATTTTAGATAAAATTGTTTACTATTTTCTATATTACTTACACTTAATTCTGGTATTAACTTATTAAATTTCATATTCCACCTCCTATAATAAAGTCAAGTATTTTCTACAAAACTTTACTATTTTTCATTGTAATTTTGAAAATTTTATTAATTTTATCTTGAATTTAAATATTTTTTTACATATTTAGTCATAACGAAAACTGTTAACATTTGACTTTTTTCTATTTGTTAACTTAATTTTTTATAATTAAGTGGATATTAGCCAATTGTGTTTTCATATATGCCTAACCTCCTATGTCATTCTGTATGATAATAAATTATCTACCTAAACTCTTTCATACGGCATTATATGAAACTGGCCTTGGTTATTCTCAAACTCTAGATCTAGTCCTATGGTGAAACTTACCAAATTCCACTTTCACATAATATCACTAATCTATCTCTAGTTTAGTGAACTAAAACAACAAACTTTAATTCATTATCTTAATTCACCAAACTAGATAAGTGATTTTATATACTACTTAATATACAGCTTTCCTTACGTGCTTTTTCTTCATCATATTTTTCTTTATTTTTTACTAGTGCCAGTAATATATATACAAATTTTCTTATTATTGCATTTATCGAGATTAATTTTGTTAAACTTTTTTGTCTTTTTGTGGTATAATAATTATGCAATTGCATAAAGAAAGAATTCTTTCCGACAAGTGTGATGGCAATTTGCTTTAAGTTTCGTCTTAAAGTAGAACGGCCTCGTTTGGAAATTGATTTCTTTCCTTTTTTTTTGCCGCTTGAACTTTCTTTAAGGCTTAATCCGCTCATTTTTAACACTTGTTTTGCATGTTCATAATTATTTAAATCTCCTGTTTCTGCAATTATTCCTACCATACTAATATATCCAATACCACATATTTCTACTGCTTTTTCCACATAGTCTATCTCACTTGCTAATTCTATTAATTCTTTTTTTAATTCTTCTATTTCAGCAGAAATTTCTTGATATCTTTTATATAAGTCTTTAATTTCTTTTTTTGTGTATTTATCTGGTTTTATTCCACTAGTTTTTGAAGCTAATTTTTTAGCTTTTTTTATTGCTTCCTTTTTTGCACGAATATTATTTTCTGTCATTATCAAAGTAAATTCTTTTTCACTCATTAAAGCTATTTCTTCAGGTAATAATTGTTTTTCATATATTGGTTTTATTCCTACAGAATTTATTTTATATACATGTTCTATCTCTGGAAAGTATTTATCATTCCATACATGTATCTTATTTGATATTCTAGTTAATTCTTTTTGCTTATCTATTAAAAGTCTATACCCAGAATATATATCTTGATATATTTCATTTCTTTCTATTGGTTTAACATACTTTCCTTGCGATGTTAGTCTAGCGATTAACAATGCATCTCTTGGATCACTTTTTATTGGTTGACCATCATATGAATCTTTTTCATCTTTTACTGTTTTTGTTGGCATCAAAGCTGTTTCTATATTTCTATCTTTAAAATATTTATCAATATTTAACCAATAATGTCCAGTTGGCTCAAATACAACAATTACATCTTTTTTATTTTCTTTATCCATAGCTGCAGTTATATGACATCCTATAACATCTAAATCTTTAGTCCTATCAAACCATACTTTTTTATAAACCTCCATTCCTCTAAAATCACAAAATCTTGCACAACAATTTGTTTTTCCAATATCAATTCCACAAATTAATGTTTCTGATTTTAGTCTTTGAATTTTTTCTTCAACTCTCATAACTTCACCTTCCCAATTAAATTGTATCAAATCTTGTAGAATTTAACTATTTAATTTTATTATAAGAGTTCTCA
>CALVVE010000016.1 GCA_944363775.1 uncultured Bacilli bacterium
AAGGAAGTAATGTTAATGGTTCAACTGATAGTATTACAGAAGCAAAAGAAAAGGTTTTAAAAATGGGATTATATCCAGCTTTACCAATTTATGAAATAGCTAATGAACTAGGATTACCAGTTTTATATCCGTTATTTCCAAGAGTTTATAATGGAAAAGAAACTATTTATAATCACATGTTAGCAACCAATTCAATTACTGAAAATACACCAAAATTAAAAGAATATGGATTAGAGCGTGTTGATTTACAATTATTATCAATGTTTGAGGATGTAAGAAAAAGATTGAAAGATTCAGGAATTTATATTGATGAGAAGTTTATTATTGATGGATTTTCTGCATCTGCTAAGTTTGCTAATCGATTTACGATTCTGCATCCAGAATATATTAAAATGTGTATTGCAGGAGGCGTTTCTGGTATTTTAACTTTGCCTATAAAAGAATTTAATAATCAAAAATTACTATGGCCAGTTGGTTTAGGTAATATAGAAGAATTAACTGGTAAAGAATTTAGTGTTGAAAAAATAGAACAATTTAAGCAAGTACCACAAATATATTATATGGGAGGACAAGATAATAACAATCCTTTTATATTTGATGAACACTATGAACCATGTTATAAAGGAATGATAAACAAAAAAGAATTGGAGCAACTATATCAAATATTTGGTGATTCAATGAGTGAAAGATGGAAAAAGTCACAAGAGTTATATAAAGAATTATGTGTGAATTCATCTTTTTATACTTATGAAAATTTTGGCCATGATCCACGACCTGCACGACAAGATATTTTATTAGAAATGGAAAAGTTATTAAATAATGAAAAGATAGATGCTAAAAATAGATAAATTTAAGTTAAATATAATTTTGTAGGTGATTGAATGATTTATAATGAAAATAAAGATTTAGAATTAGTTAGTAAAAAAGTAGAAGAATATATTAATATAATCATTATGGAATATGGAAAATATATTAATAATAGTTTAAAAGAATATTTAGTTAATAATTATAATTTAGTAAAATGGAATAATACTAATACAATATCATTTTTTGTAAAAAATAATATTTTGTTGCTACCTAAAAAATCTTATAAAATATTTGAACAAATAGAAAAATTAGATAATTATGGTATAAAAAAAGATATTTATAATGAAAGAGATTACTTAAATACTAATACAACTTATTATGATTATATAAATCATGTTATTGAAAAAGGATTAAAACCAATTAATTATTTTTTAGAATCTCTATTACATGAATCTATGCACCTTTGTGGTAGTACAGGTGGTTATCCGTTAGAAGAAGGCATTAATGAATTAAAAACTAGAGAATTAGCAACCAAATATCATATTAATATTGCAGCTATTGGATATTCTAAAGAAGTTGAAATAGCCAAAAGATTACAATTATTATATGGAAAAGAAATATTTGATGAATTAACATTTATACCACATGAAAAGAAATATATGTTTTTAGAAGAAAAGTGTGGAGAAAAGTTGGCAAATTTATATTTTAGTATAAGTAATTTAATGGCAAAAGAACAAAGAAAATATAGAGAAAATATTTTTGAAACAGGAAGTCCATTTGTAAAAGCTAAATATTATGAAATGATTGATTATTCAAAAATAATGGATGTGTTAACTAATTTTGAAAAACAATTTAATATTAATTCTTGTAAGAAATGTGATAAAATATTAGTATAATAAATTTTAATTTTTATCTTAAAGGAGAAAACAATGAATATAGAGCATTTAAAAAAAGAATTAATTGAACAGAAAAAGACAAAATTTAAAGGAAATATTTATCATTTTTCCCAAATTAATTTTTCTTATAATTCTAATAAAATAGAAGGTAGTAGATTAACTGAAGAGCAAACTGAAGCAATATTTGATACAGCAAGTTATATTCCAAAAAGTGATAATTTAATTAAATTAGATGATTTAATTGAATCAAAAAATCATTTTAAATTATTTGATTATATAATAGATAATATTGATAAAAAATTAACTAAAGAAATGCTTATTGAAATGAATACAATTTTAAAAAAAGGAACAAGTGATGAAGATAACCCTAGATATAATATAGGTGGTTTTAAAATCGTACCAAATATAATTGGTTTAGTTAATGTTATTAATACTAGTAGTCCAGAAGATGTAGAAAAAGATCTTGATAAATTATTAGATGAATATAACAAAAAAGAAAAAATATTGTTAGAGGATATTATTGATTTTCACGTAAGATTTGAAACAATACATCCATTTAGTGATGGCAATGGTAGAGTTGGAAGAATAATTATGTTTAAAGAATGTTTAAAAAATAATATTATGCCATTTATTGTTTTAGATAAGCACAAAGAATATTATATGAGAGGATTAAAACTATATAATCAGGATCCTAAATTTTTAATTGATACTTGTTTAAATGCTCAAGATATATATGAAGATATATGTAATCAACTTTTGAATTTTAATGTTGATTAAAAAATATTAGTTTTTAATTATAAAGGAGATGTTAAGTGAAAGCTCTAACTATTAAACAACCTTGGGCATCATTAATTGTTGATGGTTATAAAAAATACGAGTTTAGAGGTTGGAAAACAAAATATCGTGGAAAAATATTAATTCATGCTGGATTATCTTTAGAAAAAGATATGGTTGAACGATTTGAAAAATATAATTTAGATTATACTTTAGGAGCTATTATTGGTGAAGCTGAATTAGTTGATTGTATATTAGTAGATAATAAATTTAATGAAGAGTTAAGAAAAATTGACCCTATAGTTTATGGTAGAAGTAATCATGTGGAAAACTATGCGTGGAAGTTAGAAAATATAAAGAAATATGATAAACCAATTTATGTAAAAGGTAAATTAGGATTATGGAATTATGGAGGAAATATGGAGCACAAAATGAAATTACAAGATGGTCCATTTAAAGCTATAAAAGATGGACTTAAAACAATTGAATTAAGACTTTATGATGAAAAAAGAAAATTGGTAAAAATAGGGGATACTATAGAATTTACTAATGTTCTTAATAATGAAAAAATAAATGTTCAAGTTACTAATTTACATTTATATTCTAGTTTTGAAGAATTATATAAACATTTTGATAAAATTTCATTAGGATATAATGAAGAAGATGTTGCTAGTTATAAAGATATGGAACTATATTATTCTAAAGAAGAACAAAGTAAATATGGAGTAGTTGGAATTGAGATAAAATTAAAAAAATAAGAGTTTTCTTATTTTTTAATTTTAATGTATTCTATGTGACTTTTAAATAAAAAGTTAAAATTTGAAAATAATCTTGAAGTTTTACTTAATTTAGTAATTCCACCACTAATAATATGAATAGATTTATCATAATTTAATTTACCTCTTGTATAATTAGGAAATAAAATTTTTCTTGGACTTATTAAACCATAATTATTTTTAAATTTATCTTCTAAAAAAGTAGGAAATAAGCCATTATGAGTATGTCCTGATAAAATTAAATCAAAATTAATATTTTCAAGTTTATTTATAAGTAGGGGACTATGTACTAATAAGATATTAAAATCATTATTATTTTTAATTTTTATCTTATTAAATTCTTCTTTTAAAATATTTATGTCTTCTTTTTTCTTTTTATTATAATAATAATTAAATGGTAAATTAAATTCATAAAAGTTTATTCCTAAAATATTAGTAGAGTTATTATCAAGTAAAGTACAATTAGGAATATCTTTTAAAATATCTTTTAATATTTTTTTATTACCTTCTATTTCTTTATGCTTTTTTAAATACATAATATCATGGTTTCCATAACCAACAATTACTGGTGCAATAGAACTTAATTGTGTAAAGAACTTTTTAATTTTATTTATTACTTGATTATTGTTTGCTTCATTATTAGAATCAAGTGTATCTCCTAAAACGCATATTAAATTTGGTTTATTATATTTAATATTAGTTATTATTTCTTCTAAGGTTTTATCTTTTATTTTTGAACTAAAATGGATATCTGAAATTAAAGCTATTTTAGTTTCTGTTTTTATTTTATTATTATTTATTTCATAAAAATTATTCTTTATCATAATACTCCTATCTAAGATATTCTTCTAATGTTAAGTTATTTTCATATATTTCTTTTGCAATTTTTATACCAACATAGCGATAGTGCCATGGTTCATATTTAAACCCTGTAATGTGTTCTTTACCTTTAGGATATCTTAAAATGAAACCATATTTATATGCGTTTTTTTTCATCCAATTAAATTCTATACTATCTTCAAATATGTTGTAATCTAAATTAGATCCCATTACATCAACGGCAAGTCCAGTTTGATGTTCAGAATGTCCTGGTCTAGCTGAACATTTATCTGCATATTCTAATCCTTTTGTATCAACATAATAATTATAAAGTTTGTATTGGTAATCATAATCTCGATATGCTGAAACAGCAATTATTTTAAAACCAAGTATTTTTGCATCCATACTTAATTTTTCAAAGGCAACTTTTGCTTCATGAATTAATTTTTTATTTTCATAAGCATATTCAGTAGATATAGATTCTAAATTATTTGGTATAAAGTTCTTATCTAAAAAATTATTTTTATTTACTAAAACATTTAAATTATGTCCATTTTCTATTTTTTTAGGATTATAATAAAATTTAGTAAATAAAGGTTTATCATAAGTAAGGGTTAAACATAATAATATAAAAATGATTATTGAAATTGCTTTTTTCATAAAATCACCAATATATTATATGTTTTTATAAGAAAAATGGAACTATTGTCCATTTTCAACATAGTATGCATAATATTCTTCAAATGTTATTCCTAGTTCATGAATCTTTGTTGCGGCTTCAACACCAACATAACGATAATGCCATGGTTCATAACTGTAACCAGTTATATACTGATTTTCATTATCATATCTTAAAATAAAACCATATTTATGTGCATTATCTTGCATCCATTCAAATTCTTTAGTATTTTCAAAAGTATCGAAGTTAGTACTAGCAGAAACCATATCAATTGCAAGTCCTGTTTGATGTTCAGAATGTCCTGGACGTGCTGAATATTTTTCAGCCCAAGCAAATCCATGTTGTGATAAATATCTATTATAAAGGGATTCTTGAGTAGCATAACTACGATAAGCGCTGTTTATTTTAAAAGTATAACCTAACTTTTTAGCTTCATCAGTCATTTCTTTAAAGTGTTCAGCAGTTTCTCTGGTTGCTAAATAACTTGTTCCATTTAAAGATACTAAATCTTCAGGAACATAAGTAGAACTTAATTTATAATATTTATTAGTAATTATCAAATTATCTTTACTTAAATCAGTATCTTTAATATTAGTATAATATTCATAATCAATATTACTATTTACATCTTTAATAACTTCAGTAGTGCTTATTTCACTATTATTATTACTATAATTTATATATCTTTCTAAGTTGTCTTTAATAAAGAATTGTTCTTTAGTTAAAGACATAATTTTGTTAGAATAGGGGATATCTAGTTTATCAATATCCATATTTACTAAATAAACTACTTCTTCTAAATCATCAGTTTCATTATAATTTAAATAACGTTCTAAATTATCAAACTTAAAATCTTTAATTCTAATTAAATTTAATATTTTAGTATCATATTCAAAGTTTAATAATTTGTTTAATTCTTCTTCACTTAAATTATTTTTTAAGGTTTTATAATCATCTTCACTATAACCTTTTTCTATTAATTTATATTCAGTAGTTTGCCTATATTTATCTTGTTCATATTTATTATAAGCAAATAAACATAATAAAATTAATATTGTAATTATTAAAAGTGCAGCTATAATTTTTTTAACTTTTAATTTTCTTTTCTTTTTTCTCATATTATCACCATAATAATTATACTACAAAAATGTCATAAAAAAAATTAATTCGTGCTTGAATTAATTTTTATTTCCATCTGCAATATAATATGCATAATATTCATCAAAAGTAATTCCTAATTCATGAATCTCTGTTGCAACATCAACACCAACATAACGATAGTGCCATGATTCATAACTATATCCTGTTATATCTTCTTTATCTTTAGGATATCTTAAAATAAATCCATATTTATGAGCATTTTGTTGTAACCATTTAAATTCATCAGAATTTTCAAAATCATTCATATTACTATTATAAGTTACAATATCTAAAGCAAGTCCAGTTTGATGTTCTGAGTGTCCAGGACGTGCCGCAACACTATCAGCCCATTCTTCACCTTGACTATCAGCATATTGATCCCATAATTCTTTTTGAAAATTATAATCACGATAAGCAGAAGTTATTATTAAATATAAATCTTCTTCTTTAGCTGCATTATACATTGAAATAAATTTTTGATATACTTCATTACTTATTTCATTATCACCATAACAATATTTTACAGAAATATCAATAATATCTTCTGGTATATAATTTTCATCTAAAGCATTATATTTATTTACTAATAATAATTCTTTTTTACTAGTATCAGTCTTTTTTACATCTTCATAGTGATCTTCATTTGCTTGTACGTTAACCATGGCAACGGCATGACTAAAATCCCCATCACTTTCATCATTATAATATTCTACATAAGTATCTAAGTTTTTAAACATAAAATATTTTTCTTTAATAAAATCATCATATAGATCATTATATTTTTTATTTAAAATTGTTTCAACTTGTTCATCAGTTAATTTATCTAAGATAGTAGTTATTTCATTTTCTTTATAACCTACTTTTGCAAGTTTATATTCATAACTATTTATTTTTTTATAATAGTTAAATCCTGCAATAGAAAGTCCAATTACAATAACAAGTCCAATTAATGCATATATAACGCCTTTCTTTACTTTTCTTTTTTTACGATAATAAACATGATTTCCTTCCATAACCTCACCCTAACTATATTATAAACAATTGTTTAATAAAAAACAATATTTATTACTAAATAAAAAAATATTGTACATACTAAAATTAGTATGAACTAAAAGGGTGATTATAATGTATTTATTTTTAACATGTTTAAAAATTTTTTGTGCACGTATATTAGATGTATCTTTAGGAACAGTAAGAACAATTGTTACTGTTAAAGGTGAACGTTTACTCGCATCTTTAGTTGGGTTTGTTGAAGTTATAATTTGGTATGTTATTGTTAAAGAAGTTTTAAATACTCCAGAAAATAGTTTATGGTTAGGTATTTCTTATGCATTTGGTTTTGCGGCAGGAACATATATTGGAGCTTATATTTCTGAAAGGTTTATAAGTGGTAATTTTGGTGTTCAAGTTATAACTAGTAATAATTCAATGGCTTTAGTTTATGCTTTAAGGGAAGCGGGTTATGCAGTTTCAGTTATTGATGTTCGAGGTAAAAATGAAGGTAATAAACATTTACTTTTTATTGAAATAAATAAAAAATCATTTAATCATCTAAATAAATTAATAAAAGAAATTGATAAAGAAGCTTTTGTAGTTGTAAATGAAACTAAATTTGTATTAAATGGTTATATTAAATAAGCATAAGTTTATTTTAAATTCATATTTTTTATTAGAGGTGAAATATGAAGAAATTTTTGGTATTAATTTTGTTATTAATGAATTTATGTGTTCCAATTAGTGTTCAAGCTGAGGAAGATACTTTAAAACTTGCAGAAAAAGCTGGTTCAGCTATTTTAATTGAGGCTTCTAGTGGTAAAGTAATATATGAGAAGAATGCGGATGAAAAGTTACCACCTGCTAGTATGACTAAAATGATGAGTATGCTTCTTATTATCGAAAAGATTGATTCTGGTCATATAAAATGGGATGATATAGTTACTGTAAGTGAGAATGCTTCAAGTATGGGTGGAAGTCAAATATTACTTGAAACTGGTGAAAAAATGTCTGTAAGTGATTTATTTAAAGGAGTTGCAGTTGCAAGTGGAAATGATGCTGTAGTAGCTCTTGCTGAATATACTTATGGTAGTGAAGCAAATTTTGTTAATGTAATGAATAAAAAAGCAAAAGAATTAGGACTTAAAAATACAAGTTTTAAAAATCCTCATGGATTAGATGCAGCTAATCACTATTCGAGTGCAAGAGATATGGCAACAATTACTATGGAACTTTCAAAACATCCTGATATATTTAAATATACTTCTATTTATGAAGATTATCTTAGAAAAGATACTGATCGTAAAATTTGGTTAGTAAATACTAATAAATTAGTTCGTTTTTATGACGGTGTTGATGGAATGAAAACGGGGTATACAGAAGAAGCTGGATATTGTTTAACGGCAACAGCTAAGAAAAATGGTATGCGTTTAATTGCAGTTGCTATGAATGAACCTGATAGTAATACAAGAAATTCAGAAGTAACAAATATGCTTAATTATGGTTTTTCTAATTATTATGCAGAAAGTGTTATTACAACTAAAACTAATTTAGGTAAAGTAGAAGTTATTAAAGGAAAAGATAAATATGTAACAATTGTACCTAAAGAAAATGTTTCAATAATTAATGATAAGTCTAAAGATAAAATTAAAGCAAATTATGAAGTTAAAATAGATGATGTTGTGGCTCCTGTAAAAAAAGGTGATAAAGTAGGAACTTTAATATTAAAAGAAGATGGAGTTAAAACTAAAGAGATTGATCTTACTGTTAAAAATGATGTTAAAAAAGCTAACTTTATAGAATTATATTTACGTTATTTAAAAGATATGTTATCTGGTGAAATTAGTTTTAAAGCTTAAAAAGTTTAGAAATCTAAACTTTTTGTTTATAAAAATGTCCGGTTTTAAAATAAAAAGTCCGGTTTAAAGCGGACTTTTTTGCAATCATTAAACAAAAAGTTTGATTTAATGTGGAACTTTGTTTGTTTAAAATTTTCTACGACAAAATATTTAAAATGATATTGTATAATATATATGAAATGTGGAGGTGTGTAAATGCAACTAAAAGATTATGAAATGGTGGAAAGTACTAATATAGATTTTAAAGAAGAAGTTGAGTATAGAAAACCGAAAAGTTGGCTTAAATCAGTATCTGCTTTTGCAAATTCAAACGGGGGAATTATATTATTTGGAGTTAGAGATATTGATAAAAAACCAGTTGGTTTAAAGAATATTGTAATAGATTCAGAAAAAGTATCAGAACTAATTAATAGTAAAATTACTCCGCTTCCCAGATATGAACTAAAATCATTTAAAGAAGAAGATAAAGATTATCTGGAAATAAAGATTGGAGATGGACCAAGAACACCATATTATTATGATAGTGATGGAAGAAAAGAAGCATTTATAAGAGCTGGAAATTCTTCGATTCCAGCTCCAAAACATATTCTTGATGAATTAATTTTAAAAGGACAAAATACTACATTTGATGAATTACCAAGTAAGTATGATGTATCAGATGTAAGTTTTACATTATTAAATGCATCTTTAAAAAATGAGACTGGTAAAGAATTAAATCAGAATAAAGATTATATTTCATTAGAATTGGTAACTAAAGATAATAGGGTTACTAATGCTGGTTTGCTTTTATCAGATCAAGGATTATTGGTTCAATCTAGAATCTTTTGTACTAGATGGAAAGGATTGGTTAAGGGAGCAATTGAAGGTGATGCTATAGATGATAAAGAATATACTGGTAGTATTATATCTCTCTTGGAAAATGCTGAAACATTTATTAAAAATAATTCTAAATTAGGATGGGGAATACATGGAATGAAAAGAGTAGAAATAGCAGATTACCCAGTTAGAGCAATTCGTGAAGCAATTGTTAATGCAATTATTCATAGAGATTATCAGATTATTGGTTCAGAAATACATATTGATATATTTGATAATAGATTAGAAATAACTTCACCGGGTGGAATGATAGATGGAAGTTTAGTTCAAAATTTGGATATTACTAAAATTTCATCAATGAGAAGAAATAGAGTTATTTCGGATATATTTAATAGACTTCATTTTATGGAGCGTAGAGGTAGTGGTTTAACAAGAATTATCGAATCATATAATGATTATGATATTAAGCCAAAATTTAGTTCGGATACTTCTTCTTTTAAAGTTGTATTTCCAAATAAAAGTTATATGAAAAAAAGTCCACTTTTTGAACAAAAAAGTCCGGTTTTAAGTGGAAATGTAGTTAGTGATGAAGATTATTTTTTAATAAGAATGCACAAAAATTTACCAAATAATGTTTCAAAAAATACTTATAATAAAATTCAAAAATTATTTGATAAATATACGTATCAATATGATTTTAAAAGAGAAGATATTGAAGAATTGTTTTGTGTAAAAAAGTCAAGAGCATCCGAAATACTAGCTTTGTTACTTGATTCTGATTTGGTACAACCATCACAACCTACAAAGTACAAATTTAAAAAATAATATAGGAAATATTGTATTAAATGTTAAAAAGTTTAGAAATCTAAACTTTTTTTGTTTATAAAAAAGGATTTAGAAAACTTTTGTAGTATATAATTGTAGGAGGTAAAAAATGCGCAAAATATTTTTAATTTTGGCAGTATGTTGTATGTTTATTGGAATAAAAAGGATAGATGCTGGTAGTTATGATACTAGAGTAGATATAGATTGGTTAAGTAATGTTTATGCGAATCGGAAAGTAGGTGGACTGAACTATTATAATCAAGTTGGTTTGATATATGCCAATGGAGTTTTAAGTTATTGTTTAGAATCAACAAAATTTATTACTGAAGATACATATCATTCAACAAGTGATTTTAGTAGTAAGTTAAATAATACTCAAAAAGAGTATATCTCATTACTTGCTCATTATGGATATGGTTATCCTAATCATTTAAGTAAAGAATATTATATGGCAACACAAGAATTAATATGGGAATATTTAGAAGGTATTGATGTTTATTTTACAACTGAATCTAAAGGTAATGGTAGTATTATAAATATTGATTCATATAAACAAGAAATACTTAATTTAGTTAATACTCATAATATTTATCCATCTTTTAAAGATAAAACTTTAACTTATAAAGAAGGGGCATATATTAGTAGTGCTGATTTAAACGGAGTAATTGATAGATATGAAACAGTGGAAAACTATGATGGTTTTAAATTAGATTCAAAAGGTTTTTCTTTTCACACCAAAGGCTATGGAACATATACTTTTAGATTAAAGTTAAAAGAACATAATCAAGTTGCTTTTTTATATTACAATGGTGACTCACAAACAATTGGAAGTTTTTCTCTTAGTAATAAGAAATATTTTTCTTTTAAAATTATTTTAGAACCAATGGCTCATAAATTAAAATTACAAAAGATAGATAAATATACTAAAGAACCAATTAAACAAGATGGTATATCTTTTAAATTAAAAAAAGAAGATGGAACTTATATTAATAATGGACAACCTTTTATAACCAATCAAGACGGTTATATATTAACTAATAATCTTTTACCTGGTACTTATATTATCGAAGAAATAAAGACACCTAATGGTTATTATGGAATACCAGAAATGAAAGTAACCATTAATATAAATACTAGTTTAGTAGATAATTATTTTTATTTAGAATATGGTAATGTTCCATTTAAAAGTAAAATAAAGATAAAAAAAGAAGGTTTAAGTTTAATTAGTTATAAAGATAATAAGTTTAATTATGTAAATAAAAGTTTAGAAGGAATTGAATTTGATGTTTATGCTTTAGAAGATATTAGTGATGGTTATTATACTTATTATAGTAAAGGAGATATTGTTGAACACTTAGTTACAAACTCTGAAGGAATAAGTTATAGTAAAGAATTACCTTATGGAACTTATTGTATTAAAGAAACTAAGACTTTAAATCAATATAAATTAGATGATGAATGTAAGGAAGTTATTTTAGATAAACCAGAAGGCACTGAGATAGAGTATAGTAATGTTGATATTTTTAATGAGAGAGTTAAAACTAAATTAACTATAAAAAAAGTTGGTGAAGAATTAAAAGTAAAAGATAATTTATTTTATTATGAAGAAAAAGTTTTAGAAAATATTGAATTTAATTTATATGCATTAGAAGATATAATTGAAGATGATCAAATAATAATAAAAAAGAATGAATTAATAAATGCTTATAAAACTAATAATGAAGGTATAATTGAAATTAATGATTTACCATATGGTAAGTATTATTTAAAGGAAACTGTTCCTAACATTTTTGAAGAAAAAGATAATAAATATGAATTTGTATTTGATGAGAATAATATAAATCATGAAATAAAAGTTAATAATTATTTAAAAAAGGGGAGTTTATTAATTACTAAAGTAGATGCTGAAACTAATACTCCATTAGAAAATGTAAAATTTGGTTTATATAATTTAAATGATGAATTAATTTATTATGGTTTTACTAATAATAAAGGTGAACTTTTTATAGATAATATTGCTTATGGAAATTATTATGTAAAAGAAATTGAATCATTAAGTAATTATATAAATAATGATAAAAAGTTTATGGTTGAAATTAATGATATTACTAAAAAAGTAGAATTAAAAATAACTAATAAAAAAATAGAGTATCCTAATACAGATACAACTATTACAACGTCATTTTTTAAAACTATTTTAGTTTTCTTTATAAGTATTTTTGTATTAAAAAGATATGTTTAAAATAATAAGTTTAATTATAATTACTTTATTTTTAATTCCTGTTAGTAGCGAAGTAAAGTTAAGTGAAAATAATACATCAACATCTAATAATATATATCTATTATATGTACCTAAATATAATAAAAATTTTAATATTTCTTTTAATATTAATGATTTAGATAAGAATTTAGTTTGTAGTTTAGAAGAAATTGATAATTTTAATAAAACTATTTTACTATTTGGACATAATAATATAAATGTTTTTAATTTCCTTTATGATTTAGAAATAGATGATGAAATAGTTTTATATGTAAAAGATAAAAAGTTAAAATATTACGTTAGTTCTAAAAAAATTATTTCAGTTAGTGATAAAAGTTATTTAGATATTTCTAATAATTTAGAATTACGTTTATTTACTTGTACTCTAAATAATAATGAACGATTAGTTGTAATTGCTAAACCAAATTTATAAATAATAATAACTTTCTTGTATTTTTAATTTAAGTGTTATATAATTATTTTAGAATAAATAGGTGATTATATGAAATTGAATAATAAGGGTTTTGCGGTATCAGGTATTCTATATCCAATATTAATATTATTTATTATGGTATTAATTGGGGTGTTAGATATTATGTCTTCAAGAAAAGCTGTTTTTGATCAAGCAAAAGATGACATAATTATAGAACTTAATGATCCTAATAGTTTAAAGTCTCCAGTAGTAACTGTAGTAGGTACTAATGTAACAATTTTAAATAATACTAATGTTCCAGGATTTAACTATGATTTAAAAGAAAATGTATCTGCTGTTAATTCAAATGGAGAACAAATGCTAAAAAATGAAATAATGATTCAAAGTGAACCTGAATTTGCTCCTAATAAAAATGGTACTTATCGAATTACTTATATTGTTACTGATAGTAATGGTAAAAGAGCTAGCGCTAGTAGAATTGTTAATGTTGTTGGGCAAGAATCAGATAAAAATAGTTGGTATTATAGTTTTACTGGTTCTTATGATAAGCTTACTATTCCTAAAAATGGTTTATATCAAATTCAAGCATGGGGAGCTAGTGGATACGGTGGTTCCCTTGGGGGTAAAGGTGCTTATACAAGAGGTGAAATAGAGTTACTTGCTAATGATGAACTTTATATGTTTATTGGAGAAGCAGGTGCAAGAAAAACTAAAATTTATAATACCACTAGTCAAAGTTTTAATGGTGGTGGTTCATATTCTTGTAGTGATGTAAGATATACAGCTGGTGGAGCAACTGATATTCGTGTTAAGGGTCCAACGACAACGGCTAATGAATGGTCTGATACAGTTAGTTTAGCGGCTAGAATAATGGTTGCCGCTGGTGGTGGAGCTGCCGGACAATCAACAAGTGATAATAATCCAACAGTTCAAGGAGGACATGGTGGAACTCTTACAAGTAAAGGTGGTAATGGTTCTAGTAAAGGAACAGGTGCTACACAAACTACTGGTTATGGTTTAGGAACTGGTGAAAGCTATGGTTCAACTTCTAATGCTTGTGGTGCTAATAATGCTTCTGCAGGTGGTGGTGGTTACTATGGTGGATATGCTTCTAAAAGCCCTGGTAGTAGTGGAGCTGGAGGTAGTAGTTATATTTCAGGTTTTGCTGGATGTACTGTTTACCCAAATAAAATATTTGACAATGCAGTTATGATACCTGGAGATGCAACTATGCCAAATCATAATGGAGATAGAACTATGACTGGTAACAGTGGTGGTGGATATGTAAAAATTTTACAATTAAAGGTTGTAAATGAATAAATTTGTGGTATAATACTAACATAAAAAACGAGGAAGAAGAGGTTTTAAGAAATATTTTAATAGAGAGTTCATGGTTGGTGGAAATGAATAAAATATTCTTAAAATGTAGCTTTGGAGTTAAATATTTGAAATAAATAGAATATTTCGTATACATGCGTTAAATGTTTGAGGTAATAATTATTACGAATTAAGGTGGTACCACGTAACTTACGTCCTTATTGGATGTA
Organism: uncultured Bacilli bacterium; assembly: GCA_944363775.1. Lineage (GTDB taxonomy): Bacteria > Bacillota_I > Bacilli_A > RF39 > UBA660 > Pelethosoma. The sequence continues at coordinate 14,625 of CALVVE010000016.1, forward strand.
AGTTTTTTTTTGGAGGTAAATATGGAACAAATAATAAAAGAATATAAAGAATATGTAGATAAATTTAATCAAAGTGATTCACGTATTAACTATAAATGGAATCATTCATTACGAGTCATGGAGAAAATGCAAAAGTTATCAAAAAATTTAAAGCAAGATGAAAAAGATTATTTTTTATCATCAATCATAGGTCTATTTCACGATTTTGGTAGATTTTATCAATTAGATAACTATGATACATACGAGGATAATGTTTTTGATCATGGTGATTATGGAGCAAATGAACTAATTAAAAATCATAAATTAAAAGATTTTGTAAATGAAGATGTTGAAGAACAAGTAATTTATGATGCTATTAAAAACCATAATAAATATAGTATTGATCAAAACTTAAATAAAAGAAATATGTTATTTTCTAAAATGATTATGGATACTGATAAAATAGATATTTTAGAAAATGTAGCTAATGGTTTAATAGAATTAGATGATGATGATAGTAAAATTAGTGATGAAGTAAAAGATTACTTTGATAATCATAAATTATTGTTATTAAGTTTAAAAGAAACAAATAATGACCGAATAATTGGATTTTTATGTTTTGTCTATGATTTACATTTTACTTGGTCATATGAATATTTATATAAACATAAAATATTTGAAAAAATATATGATAAATTAAAAAATAAAGAAATATTTAAATATTATTTTGAAGAGGTAGATAAATATTTAAAGGAAAAAATAGGAGAGTGATATTATGTTAGATAAGAAATATAATTCTAAAGCAGTTGAAGAAAATAAATATCAAACTTGGGTGAAAGAAGGTTATTTTACAAGTGGGGATTTATCAAAGAAACCATATGCAATAGTTATACCGCCACCTAATGTTACTGGTAAATTACACTTAGGTCATGCATGGAATACAACTATTCAAGATATAATGATTCGTTATAAAAGAATGGATGGTTATGATGCATTATGGTTACCAGGAATGGATCATGCAGGAATTGCAACCCAAGCTAAAGTTGATGCTAAGTTAAAAGAAGAAGGAATTAACCCACGTGAGATGGATCGTGAAGATTGGTTAAAACATGCTTGGTCTTGGAAAGATGAATATGCAGATAATATTCATAAACAATGGGAAAAACTAGGACTTAGTCTAGATTACACTAAAGAAAGATTTACACTAGATGAAGGACTTTCAAAAGCTGTTCGTCATGTTTTTGTAACACTTTATAATAAAGGTTTAATCTATCGTGGAGAACGTATTATTAACTGGGATCCAGTTGCTATGACAGCTTTATCAAATGAAGAAGTTATTTATAAAGATGATGAAGGTGCTTTCTATCATTTAAAATATGAACTTGAAGATAAAAGTGGTTATTTAGAAGTTGCAACTACACGTCCTGAAACTTTATTTGGAGATACTGCAGTTGCAGTTAATCCAGAAGATGAAAGATATAAACATTTAGTAGGTAAAAATGTAATTTTACCAATAGTAGGAAAAGCAATTCCAATTATTGCTGATGAACACGCTGATATGGAAAAGGGAACAGCTTGTGTAAAAATAACACCTGCTCATGATCCAAATGACTTTGAAGTTGGAAATCGTCATAATCTTGAACGTATTGTTGTTATGAATAAAGATGCAACAATGAATGAAAATGCATTAGGTTATGCTGGTTTAACTCGTGAAGAATGTCGTGAAAAATTAGTTAAAGATTTAAAAGAACAAGGATTACTTTTATCAGTTGAAAAAATTGTTCACAGTGTTGGACATAGTGAGAGAACTGATGCAGTAGTAGAACCATATTTATCAAAACAATGGTTTGTAAAGATGCACCCACTTGCTGATAATGTGTTAGAAAATCAAAAAAATAAAGATAGTAAAGTTAATTTTGTTCCAGAAAGATTTGAAAAAATAATGAATCACTGGATGGAAATAACTTATGATTGGTGTATTTCAAGACAACTTTGGTGGGGACATAGAATTCCAGCTTGGTATAAAGGTGATGAAGTTTATGTAGGAATGGAAGCACCAAAAGAAGAAGGTTGGGTACAAGATACAGATGTTCTAGATACTTGGTTTAGTTCAGCTTTATGGCCTTTCTCAACAATGGGATGGCCTGAAAAAACAGAAATGTTAGATAGATATTATCCAAATAATTTATTAGTTACAGGATATGATATTATTCCATTCTGGGTAAATAGAATGACTTTCCAAGGATTAGAGTTTACTGGTTCTAGACCATTTAAAGATTGTTTAATTCACGGACTTATTCGTGATAAACAAGGACGTAAAATGTCTAAATCATTAGGAAATGGTGTAGATCCAATGGATGTTATTGATAAATATGGTGCTGATTCATTAAGATTTTTCTTAACTACATCAGTTGCTCCAGGAATGGATTTAAGATATGATGAAGAAAAAGTTGCAGCTACTTGGAATTTTATTAATAAATTATGGAATGCAAGTAGATTTGTTTTAATGAACTTAGAAGACTTTGATATTAATAACTATAAATTAGAAAATTTAGAATTAACTGAAAAATGGATTTTAACTAAATTAAATTTATTAATCAAAAAAGTAAGAAAACATTTAGAAGTTTATGAATTTAATGTAGTAGGATCTGAAATATATAATTTTGTATGGAATGATTTCTGTGATTGGTACATAGAATTATCTAAAATAAATATGGACGATGTAAAAAAATCAACGTTACTTTATGTTTTAACTAATATTTTAAAACTATTACATCCATTTATGCCATATGTAACAGAAGAAATATATTTAAAATTACCAGTACATGAAAAATCAATTGTTATATC
>CALVVE010000017.1 GCA_944363775.1 uncultured Bacilli bacterium
CAACTTGTACGAGTAATTTATCAACAACACCACAATATGTAGGATTATTATCACTAGATGAATATAATTTAGCAAGTAGCTCATCAAGTTATTTACATATTTCACAAGATTTTTGGACATTAACACCATATAGTGCCAGTGCTGCTTGGAGTGTGTACGATCATGGCAATGCGAGCGATAATCCCGTTTCAAGTGCGCCTGGCTTGCGCCCAGTTATAAATGTCTCATCTGAAATAATCATTACCGGAGGTAATGGTACTCTAACGGATCCATATATGTTCGAAGATAAGAGTAGTAGTGTAACAGGAACATTAAAAGATAATAGTCAGGTAGGAGAATATGCAACATATGCTGGAAGAAACTATCGAGTAGTAGAAACAAGTGAAAGTGGGACAAAATTAATACTTGATGGTTATTATGATAGTAATAATGATGGTACAATAGAATATTCAGATGAAATGGCATATGGAAAAAATTGTACATTGTGTACAACAATAAATGAAGATAATTTTATAAACTGGTTAAGTAATAATAACGAAACTGAAAAAGCTAAACTTGCAAGTACAACATGGTATCGTGGTGATTATTGGGGAGATCGTAATACTGGGTCATTGGACTATAAAATAAACTTAGAAAGCTTAAGTAATCCATATAATGGAAGCGTAGGATTAATAAAAGTTGGTGAGGTATTAGCTAGTCAAAGTGAAACAATACTTTCAAAAAATCACAATGTTGAGAATGATACTGATAATACATTAAGATATTGGACTGTAACACTTGTAAGTGATAGTGGTTCATGGATAGTTTATAATGATGGTATTAGCACTATGTTTGATTCTAGTATTAATGCTAAAAATGCAGTCCGCCCAGTTATAAATATTGACCCTAGTGTCCAAATAACTTATGGAAATGGTACTCCAAATAGTCCTTACCAAATCTAACAATAAAATAAAACTTAAGATACAATAATTTTGTATCTTTTTTGTTAAAAATCTTTTATAGGTATATAAAAAGTGATATAATTTTGGTATAGAAAGTGGGATGTTATGTTAAAGGTAGATAAAGTCACAAAATACTATGGTGATTTTTGTGCAGTAGATAACTTATCATTTGAAGTAAAAGAAGGTGAAATCTTTGGATTGCTTGGTGTCAATGGTGCAGGGAAAACAACAACATTTCGTATGATTATGGGGCTTCTTGAACCTAGTAGTGGTAATGTTACTTTAAATGGTAAAAAGATTGATTATGATGTTACAGATGAGATTGGTTTTTTAACTGAAGAAAGAAGTTTACTCACTAAATTAACAGTTAAAGAACAAGCTTTATTTTATGGTGCTTTAAAAGGAATGAGTGATGAAGCTATATTAAAAAAATTAGATGAACTTTTAGAACGTTTTGAAGTATCTGAATATAAAGATAAAAAAATTAAAGAATTATCTAAGGGTAATCAACAAAAAATTCAATTTATTATGGCTATTATTAATGACCCTAAATTGTTAATTTTAGATGAACCTTTTTCTGGTTTAGATCCATTTAATGTTGAATTATTTAAAAATGAAATAATTAGTATGTCTAAACGTGGTAGTATGATTATTTTTTCTAGTCATCGTATGGAACATGTTGAATTATTTTGTAAAAAGATTGCTATTATGTTACGTGGTAAGCCAGTATTAAGTGGTTATTTAAGTGATATAAAACGTGAATATCGTAAGAAAAATATTATTGTTAAGGGTGATATTAAAAAGAAAGAATTAGAAAGTATTAAAGGTGTTTATGAAGTAATTGAAAAACCTGAAGAATTTGAAGTTAAAATTAATTCTTTAAGTGATGCTGAAAATGTATTTAAAGAAGTAAGTAAACATAAAAATATTTTAAAATTTAGTGTTGAAGAACCATCATTAAATGAAATATTTGTTGCGAAAGTTGGTGAAGAATATGAGAAATAAATTAATGTTTTTAACGAAAATTAGTTTACAAAGAAAGATTAAAACAAAATGGTTTTTAGCTGCTAATATTCTTCTTGCTTTAATAATTGTTTGTGGTATTAATATTGATACAATTATTACAACTTTTGGAGGGGATTTTAATAAACAACGAGATGTTTATATTGTTGATAAAACTAATGTTTCATTTGAATCTTTAAAAACTGGTATTAATGAATCTAGTAAAGCATTAAATACTAGTACTCATAAATCTAGTTTTAAGATACAAGAAAGTGATAAAAGTGAAAAAGAATTAAAAAAATTAGTTGATGAAGATAATGCTTTAGTTTTAATTGCTGATTTTAATGAAAATAAAGAATTAAGTGTTAAAGTTATATCTAAAGATTATTTAAGTACAGTAGATTCACAATTAATAACTAATACTATTAATCAAACTAAAACTTCAATTGCTTTAGCTACAAGTGGTATTAGTAGTGAAAAATTAGAACAAATTTATAAAAGTGCAGAAATTGAATATGAATATACAAAAGATGATGTAAAAGCTGGTGAAGAAGGAACTGAAATGATTATGCAAACAGTATTTCCTGTTGTTATTTTACCATTCTTTATGTTAACTTTATTCTTAGTTCAAATGATTGGTGCAGAAGTAAATGATGAAAAAACAACTCGTGGTATGGAAATAATTATTTCTAATGTTTCACCTAAAACACATTTCTTCTCTAAAGTTTTAGCTGGTAATTTGTTTGTATTAATTCAAGGAACTTTATTATTCTTATTTTCAATTATTGGTTTAGTAGTACGTAATTTAATTGGTGGAAACTCAATTGTTGGTGGTGTAGGTAGTGAAGTAACAAGTACAATAAAAGATATATTAAATAGTAATATTGGAGCTGACTTAGTTTATATTATTCCATTAACTTTAATATTAATGCTTATTACATTTATTGCTTATTCTTTACTTGCCGGAATTCTTGCTAGTATGACAACTAATATTGAAGACTTTCAACAACTTCAAACACCAATTGTTATAATATCTTTAGTAGGTTATTATTTAGCAATGCTTGCAAATGTATTTGGTGGATCAATATTTATTAAGGTAGTTGGATTTATACCATTTATTTCAGCTATATTAGCTCCATCTTTATTAGTATTAGGTGAGTTTGGTATTATAGAAATGCTTATTGCTATAGTAATTGCTTTTATTACTGTATTATTGTTAATAAAATATGGTTTAAAAATATATAAAGTTGGTATTTTAAATTATTCATCTAAAGACTTATGGAAAAAGATGTTTAAAGCTTTAAAAGATTAAATATATATAAAATATGAATTATTTTTAGTTCATATTTTTTTGTTTAAAAATCAAATGAAAGATGATGCTGTTTGGCTATCATAGAATAAATGACTAAACTATTATAAGATATATTAATAATGCTTTAAAAGAATAATTAAGATAATAGATAATTCAAATATAATTAATTATGAATTAAAAGTAATTTTTTGCTTATAAAAACATAGTTTTTGACAAATAGCTAAAAAAGTGGTAAAATAGTGACGTTTTTTGTTAAAAACTTATTTAAAGTGCTATTTCAATAGCATTTTTAAATTGAGTCTAATTTGACAAGATATTGATAATTTGATATTATACTATAATTTCGTTTTGAAAGAAGGGGGAATTAATTATGGCAAAATTAAGAAAGAAAAGAATTTTCGCACTTACTATTTCACTTGTTCTAGCTGGTTCCACTATTAACGAAGCTGTTGAATATATAACTAAAGTTTATGCAAAAAATGAAATTAGTGATATTGATGGTGAAGAATTATTAAAAGAAACAACTGAATTTATTAATAAATTTAATACTGATAATTTATTAATTAAAGAAGAAGATAAAGAAGAAGAAAAAAATCAAATTATTGCTGATTTATATAACAAGTGTATTAATGATAAAGAATTTACTTTAATGTGTAATGCTTTAGATGTTAGCTTATCTGATATTAAATATTATTTATTAGATAATGCTGATGTAATTACAATGGAACCAAGTGTGGAAAATGTAAAAAGATATATTTTTAATAAAGAAACTAAGTTATTAGAACGTGCTGGTGAAGAAACTTATAATTATTTATTAAATGATGAAACTGGTAAAACAATTTTAAAATATAGTATTATGTATCGTGTTGATCCACTTTTAATGTACGGTTTATTTAAACAAGAGTCTAATTTAGATCACGTAGGACATTTACCAGGTGTAAATGAGTATAGTGGAGCAATTGGTATTGGTCAACATGAAAAGACAACATTAGGTGGAACTTATAAAGCACATAATTATGCAACTGGTAAAAAAGATACTATTACAAGTACGGCAACTAATTTAAGAAATTTAGATAATAATGTTAAAGCAACTACTATGAAAGTTAAAACATATATAAATAAATATGAAGGAAATATTGGGCTTGCTTTAATTAGTTATAACTTTGGTAGTAATCGTGGGAAAGATGTTGCTGAAGCAGCTGCAAGCGATTATGGAATCTCAGTTGAAGAATTAGCTACTTCAACTGAACAATCAAAAGTAAATAGTGTTTTAAGACATGCGGAAAATTTATCTAATAATCCAAGTGATTATTTTGATACTAGTAGTACTAGCTATGGTGATGGTGAATATGTTATTCGTATTGCTAAAAGAGTAGTTGATAATACTGATTGTAATTATTTATATGGGCAAATTGATAAAGAAAATAATGTAGTAACTTTAATTGATATAACAAATCCAGAAAAAATAAAATATATTAAAACAACATATACTGATTATGTAGATAATAATATAGATGCTTTATCACACGTTAAAGAACTTGCTAAAAAGTAGAATTATCTACTTTTTTTTGATATAATACATCTGGTGGTTTAAATGGCAAAAAAATTAGTTATACCAAATAATAAAGATTTGGATGAAATAAAAAATTATTGTGATGGATTTATTTTAGGAATAAAAAATTTATGTGTAAATAATAATGTTACTTTTAATTTAGATGAAATAAAAGAAATTGTTTCTAAATATAGTGATAAAGATATTTTTGTATCTCTTAATAAAAATATGCATGCAGGTGATTTAGAAGTTTTAAAAGAAACTCTAATTAATTTAGAAAGTATTAATATTAAAGGAATTTTTTATTATGATATTAGTATTGTAGAATATAAGAAAACTTTAAATTTAAAGAATGATTTAGTATGGAATCAAGAACACTTAACAACTAATTATAATACTTGTAATTATTGGTATGATTTTAACGTACTATACAGTTGTTTATCTAGTGAAATTACACTTGATGAAATAAAAGAAATTAGTGATAATGTAAAAGGGAAATTAATGTTACCTGTATTTGGTTATATTCCTATGTATACTTCATATCGCCATGTGATAAAAAATTATTTAGATAATTTTAAATTAAATAGTGATTCAAAAATACATTATATAAAAAAAGAAGGTTATACATATCCAATCGTTGATACTAAAGAAGGCACTACTGTTTATTCTAGTTTTATATTAAACTCATTAAGTGAAACTTTAGAATTAAAAGATGATATTTCTTATTTTATATTTAATGCATTTTTAATACCAAATAATATTTTAATTGAAGTTCTTAAATTATATGATGAAGTAACTAGTGATAATTTTAATTTATTAGAAGAAAAGATAAACGAATTAATTAATAATCTTGATAAAGGTTTCTTATATAAAGAAACAATTTATAAAGTAAAGTAGGTGAATTATGAAACATGAGTTATTAGCACCAGCAGGTGATTTAGAAAGATTAAAAGTAGCTCTTCATTATGGGGCGGATGCCGTATATATTGGTGGTCCGGCTTTTGGACTTAGAGCTAATGCAACTAATTTTACAATTGATGAAATAAAAGAAGGAGTTATATTTGCTCATAATTTAAATAAAAAAGTTTATGTTACAGTAAATATTGTCCTTCATAATAAAGAAGCTAAAGAACTAATTAATTATTTAAAAGAGTTAGAAAATACAGGAATTGATGCTATTATTGTTAGTGATCCTGCTATTATTAAAGTAGCTTTAGAAGAAACTAATTTAGAAATTCATTTATCGACTCAACAATCTACTTTAAATAAAGAAGCTGTAAAATTTTTTAAAGATCAAGGAGTTACTAGAGTTGTTTTAGCTCGTGAAACTAGTGAAGAAGAAATTAAAGATATTATAGATGATGTTGATATTGAAATTGAAACATTTATTCATGGAGCAATGTGTTCTTCATATAGTGGACGATGTGTTTTATCAAATTTCTTAACAGCTAGGGACTCTAACCGTGGTGGATGTAGTCAAGTATGTCGTTGGGATTTTGATTTATATAGTGATAAGGATGAACATATTGCGGGAGATAAACCATTTACTTTTTGTACTAAAGATTTATCAATGTTAAAATATATTCCTAAATTAATTGATATGAATATTACTTCATTTAAAATTGAAGGTAGAATGCGTTCTATATATTATATTGCAACTGTTGTTGATACATATCGTAAAGTAATTGATGCTTATTTAAAAGATAAAGAAAATTATGAATATGATAAAAATTTAGAAGTTATATTAAGAAGAGTTGCTAATCGTGATTCTATACCACAATTCTTTAATAATAAAAATGATTATGAATGTCAATATTATAATGGTAGAGTAGAACTTTCTAATCAAGATTTTTTAGGTGTTGTATTAGATTATCAAGATGGGATTGTTACTTTAGAACAAAGAAATTACTTTAAAACTGGAGATATTGTTGAATTTTTTGGACCAAATCATGAAATTTATACTTTTGAAATACCTAAGTTATTAAATAGTGATAATGAAGAAATTACAGTTGTAAGACATCCAAGAGAAGTTGTTAAATTTAAGTGCCCATATAAATTAGAATATTTAGATATGATGCGAATTAAACATTCTGACTGAATGTTTTTTCCATACAATAAATTATAAATAAAATAAAAAAACATTTGACATTTTAGTTAAAATGTAGTATTATTTTGTGGACTTATGAAATTAGTTAAAAATAACATATAAAGAAAAGGGAATTAGGTGATATTTATGTCAAGTAAAGAAGTTTATTTAACTGAGAGTGGTTTAGAAGAAAAGAAAAAAGAATTAGAATATTTAAAAATGGAAAAGCGTCCACAAGTAATTGAAGCTTTAAAAGAAGCTCGTGCTTTAGGTGATTTAAGTGAAAATGCTGAATATGATGCAGCTCGTAATGAACAAGCAGAAGTTGAAGGTAGAATTAAAGAACTTGAAGTAATGCTTGAAAATGCCGTTATTGTAAGTAAAGAATCTAATGGATGTGTTTCTATTGGAAGTACTGTTACAATTGAATATGATGTTGATGATACTGAAGAATATACAATTGTTGGAAGTACAGAAGCTGATCCATTTGAAAATAAGATTTCTAATGTAAGTCCACTTGCTCAAGCAATTTTAGGACATCGTGCTGGTGAAACTGTTACAGTTGCTAGTCCAGATGGAGAATATGAAGTTAAAATTAAAGAAGTAAAATAGTTGATTTAGAAGTAAATTTATTATATACTATTTAAGTATGGAGGAATTAAAATGAAAGAAATTACTATTAAAATTGAAGGAAAAGAATGGGAAGAAGCTTTAGATAAAGCATTTAAAAAAGCAAATAAAAAAGCAAAAATTGATGGATTTAGACCAGGACATGCTCCAAAAGATATTTTCTTAAAGAAATATGGAAAAGAATCTTTAATGGCTGATGCTGCTGATTTATGTATTAATGATGCTTATTTAAAAATGTTAGAAGAAAATAAAGATTTAGAGATTGTTGCAGAGCCTGAATTAGGATTAAAATCTTTAGATGAAAATGGTGTTGAATTTATCTTTAAATTAACTTTAAAGCCTGAAGTAAAGCTTGGTAAATATAAAGGATTAAAAGTTAAAAAAGATAGTACTGATGTAACAGAAGAAGAAATTGATGAAACAATTATGACAATGCGTAATCGTTATGCTGAAAATCAAATCAAAGATGGTGAAGTTGAAGATGGAGATATTGCTGTAATTGATTTTGAAGGATTTAAAGATGATGTTGCTTTTGATGGTGGGAAAGGTGAAGATTATTCTTTAAAAATTGGTTCACATACTTTTATTCCTGGATTTGAAGAACAAATTATTGGTATGAAGAAAGGTGAAAGTAAAGATATTAATGTAACTTTCCCTGAAGATTATCACAGTGAAGATTTAAAAGGACAACCAGTTGTATTTAAAGTTACTGTTAAAGAAGTTAAAGAAACTATTATTCCTGAGTTATCAAAAGAATTCTTTGAAGATTTAGGTTTAGAAGGTGTTAATGATGAAGCATCTTTACGTGCACAAGTAAAAGAAAATATTAAAGCTCGTAAAGAAATGGATGCTGAAAATAAATATATTGATGAACTTTTAAAAGCAGCTATTAAAAATATGACTGTTGAAGTACCAGATGTAATGGTTAATGAAGAAGTTGATCGTATGTTAAATCAATATGAAGAAAACTTAAAAATGCAAGGTTTAACATTAGAACAATTCTATCAATTTACTAATTCTGATGAAGCAGCTTTAAAAGAACAAATGAAAGAGGAAGCTTTAAATCGTGTTAAATCTCGTTTATTATTAGAAGAGATTGCTAAAGCTGAAAAAATTGAAATTAGTGAAGAAGAAGCAAATGAAGAAGCTAATAAATTAGCTGAAAAATATGGTATGAAAGTTGATGAATTCTTAAAAGCATTTGGTGGAATTGATATGATTAAATATGATTCTAAAATGCGTCAAGCTATTGAAATTTTAAAATTAGAAAAATAGAAATATTTTTCTTTTTTTTTAAACAAAAAAAATCTCTTTTTAGAGATTTTTAATTGATTAAATATTAAAAATTAATTTTACTTTTGCAGTAATATTTTCATCATTTAATTTGGAATCTAAATTTAAACTTTGAATCATTGCTGAATACTCAGTTCCTTTATTTAATTCATTTAATAATTCTTTACTATAATATCTAGGAACATAGCCTAAATGATAATTATTACCATTTTTTCTGAAGATTATTTTAATTGCATTTGGATCACTTGAATTATTTAAATCATGTTCTAAATATAATTTTTCATTTATTTTAAGATCATATTTGCATTTTTCTATATCTTCACAATATCTTGTTCCTGCTACATCGAATTCAATTTTATTTGGATTAAAAGTTTCAACAAATTCATAATTATCGGTAAGTGTTCTTCCACGAGTTGCTTTTAATATTGCAAATTCATCAGAGTCTTTTTCTAAATTATAGCAGTTTAAAATTTCTAAATAATCAGGTCTATTTTCATTAGGTAATCTTGTTGCAATATTTGTAAATAAAGTTTCACTTTCATAAACTTTTTTTATATCCTCAAATCCTGGATAATAATTAAATCCAACTAATTTTGCATCTTCTAACTCAGGATTAATATAATTAAATTTATATTTATTTTGTTCTTTAGTTAAAACACCAATTTTATATCTTCTACGTGATGTAGGTTCTTTCCAAATTAACCATAATTTTTCTTTCATCATAACACCTCATTTAATTAAATTTAATAATATATCTCTTCGTTTTATTAAGTATAGTATTATATATTCTTTATGTTGGTTAGTCAATAGTGAATCTGGGATTTTATTAACTAACCTAGATATAATTTCATCAGTTAATTTTTTTAATTTTTCTATCTCTGAAATTACATATTGTGGATAATTATCAAACAAATACTTAATTAATTCAAAATGCTTATATTTTTTTTCATGATCTTCTTTGTATATTAAAGTTTTACTTCTATTAATATATGCATTAAATCTATCAAGATTATTATAATATTTATTTAAATTATTAATATTTTTAAATTCTCTTAATAAACTATCCCCATTATCATATAATGGAGAGATGAAATATTTACCATCTTTTTCAGTGATTCCCCAATTTTCTTCATGTCTATCTTGTTCACCAATAAGTGAATCAAAAATCATTATTTTAATAAAATCTTTAAACAAATTAATATCTATTTCATCTAATACTTTTTTAATATTGGAAACTGTATAATAATAATTTCTTTCTTTTTTTTCTTTGTTTAAATAAGCTACTATATCGGTATGAGGAGCTTTAAACCTATCTGAAAAATAGTAATTTAATACCCCAATTTGTTTATTTTCATCTTCAGCTAATTCAATCTTTGCACATTTATAGTTAAGAATTTTTGCAATTTCATACGCTAATTTTTCAGAGCATGCTTCACTACATATGTAGTCATTTCTTTCATATTTAAACATTGCTATTTCTTCATTATTATTTATAGCTAATATTTTTCTTCTTGAACCTTTAAAAATTGGTTCATTTTGAATAAATTTAAAGTCTATATCAATTTTTTTTATATCAAATTTATTCATAAATCACCCCGCTTATTATACCAATATTATAACATGGCATATCATTTATTAGCAACTATATTTTTTGTAAAAAAAAAGAGCTAAGCTCTTAGAATATTATATATTTATTAGTGTCATATAATTTACCATTAATACGCATATAAATATAATATTTTCCACTTAACCCTTCTTTATTAATATATTTAGTAACATTAATACCATTTTTTTCTTCTTCTTTATTAAATACATCTACACACATAGCAGTATATGGTTTTTTAGATACTTTTAAGTGATATGATTTAGTATCAAAAACATTATCTAAAATAATATCAACTTCATCGCTCTTAATAAACTTTCCAGAAACAACTAAACGATCAGGTTCTTCACTAAAAGTAATATTTTTTTCTTTTTCTATTTCATCAAACTTTTTAGCAAAAGTATAAATATAAGCTTTTTTTCCATCTTCTTCGGTTTTTCCCATACTACCAAGTCTTGAACCACGACCAGTTGTATAAATAGCGTTATTATAAAGACTTAATTTTGCCACTCGATAATTATTAGTTGGCAGGTGCATTTCAAATATTTCATCATCATCTTTTACTTCAACAATTGTACTATCTAATGTATCATATTCTCCCATACCAGCAGGGACATTTAAAGATTCTCCATCTTTACTAGCATGTCCACCTGATAAGATTAGATAGTGATTTTCATCTAAATAATCAACATCAGATATATATGGTGAATAGAATTTAGTTCCACGTTCTTTTCCATAACTCCATACTTGTTTAATAGTTTTATCTTGATTATTAATTTCATATATTACAGCACGACTATAATTATCATTTGCGTTTACACTAGTTTCTTCATCTTTTGAACGATTATTTCCATTATCAAATACCATAACATTTCCATTAGGTAAAATACTTACTGCATGTTGTGCCCATTGCCATTCAAAGTCATCACCAATTGGTTTAAAGAAATATTTTTGGTATTTTTTACTCCATTTATCAGGACTTCCAATAATCCAATTAAGTTCATTAGTAGAGTAGTCAATATTAACTAGTGCATCTTGATGACGTCCAGATAAAGTTATTGAATTAGTATTTTTATCATACCAAACGGCATTATTGTGGAACCAATCATAATCAGTCCAATTTAAACTTTGCCCTTCTTCAGTATCAATAATATCTTTTAAATCAATTGTTTTAACAATTTCACCAGTAGTTCTATCAATTTCCACAATAGTGTCTTCAACAGTTCCATCTTCAAATGAATCAGAAGCAACTAAGAAATTACCATTTTCCATCTCGTATACATCATGGTGATATCCACCTGGCATTGTATATTCAAAGTATATTTTTCCAAGAAAATTCATTTCAATTAATCCAGTTGTATAATATGGTGGATTAATTAAACGATTAGAACTTAAAAGTAAATTACCATTATCTAAACATTTAATATCCCAAATAAAGTTTTCTGTTAAATACCAACGTACATCACCATTTACATCATAAGCAGCAGTATATCCAGTTGATGATGGTGTAACAAAATATAGTTCATTACCAAGTTCTTTTTTATCAGCATCAACACTAGTAGGCATTATAAAATCTTCAGGTAATGCTTCAGTTTGCATATGAATTACATAATCCTTATTATTAACTGTTAAAATAACTTCATTATCTTTATCTGGATATAATCCATAAATAGGTAAGATATGTTTTTTATTTGGTGTAAAAGTATGAGTAATTGTACTATTTTCATCAACTCCAGGAATAGTAACAGTAGGTGTAGTTAAATCTTTAGTTTCAAATATGATTAATCCCGTAAGTGGTGAAATACCATAAGGGTTAACAATTACTTTTGGATTATCAATCGTATAAGAACTAGTATCAGCTAAAAACTCATTTTCAATATTTTCCTGAGTTGTAAGAATATCTTCTTCAATTTTTACTTCTTTAACTCGATCAACTCTTTCATAAATTAAAATAGAACAAATACATGATAATAAAATAACTAATATAAATTTTGTTTTTGTTTTCATAAATCCTCCTTTTAATCATGCTAAATACATTATACCATGTAAAAGATAATAAAAAAACAATTATTGACTTTAAAATTATTTTTGTTATAATTTTAATAGGAGGATAAGATGGAAAATAAAGAAATAACAAAAGAAGAAGCTTTAAAAGCAATGCAAAATAAATTAGAAGTAAATAGAAAAATTTCAAATGAAGTTAATAGACAAATATTAGTGGAAGTAAAAGAAGAAATTAAAAAAAAGGAGGAAAAGGCTAATGAACAACAATGATGAAATTATTATTCGTCCTGCTAATAACAATGATGATTTAAAAAGAATTGCAGAACTTATATATAAAACTGATGTATATATTTATCCATATTGGTTTGAAAATGTTGAAAATGCTAAAGAAGAACTTTCACAAAGATTATTAGAAGAAGGTTTTATTTTTAATATTAATAATATTGATGTAGCTGTAGATTCTAAAACAAATGAAATTGTAGGAATTATTAATTCTTATACTAAAAATAGTAATTTAAATTATGATTATACTAATTTAAAAAATAAAAATGAGAGATATAATTTTACAATAACTAATTATGTAGAACATTTAGTAAATGATATTAAAAATGTACCTTATGCATATATTTCTAATATTTGTGTACACGAAAATTATAGAGGAAAGAAAATTGCTAAAAAATTAATTAATTATGTAAAAGATAAATATAAAAAACAATTATTAGATGAAATATATTTAGATGTAATTATAAATAATAAATCTGCAGTTGTTGCTTATGAGAAAAATGGTTTTGAGGTACAAAGTGATGTTTTTACAGGATTTGCTGGTCCAAGTGAAGAAGAACCTGAAGTAGTTTCTATGAGCTCAAGATTATAAAAAAAGATCTAACAAATTTTGTTAGATTTTTTTAAATTAATCTTATTTCATCATTACTATAAAATCTATGATTTTTATCAATCTTTTCAAAAAATAATATTCCATTTAAATGATCAATTTCATGTTGAAAAGCAATTGCTAAATCTTCACGAGCACGAACTCTTATTTTATTTCCATCTTCGTCATATCCCTCGACAGTAACACGTGCGTATCTTGGTACATGTCCTTCAATCTCACGGTTTACACTAAGACATCCTTCACCAGCTTCAGCTGCAATTACTTCTTCGCTATTACTAATTATTTTTGGATTAATAAAAACATAATTGTCAAAAACGCCTTCATCTACTTCATAAACAATAACAATAATACGTTTTAATATACCAAGTTGTGGGAATGCTAAACCCATTCCTGGTCTTAAATCATATTTTTTCTCATATTTTGGTATTTGACTATAAGTTAAATGATCTATACAACGCCCTATTAAAGTTTTATCTTCTTTACTTAGTGGAAAAGTAACTTCTTTACTTACTTCATGGAGACATTTTTCACGTTCATCTAAAATATTTAATTTTTTAAACATAAACTCCTCCTTTAAAACGTTGTAATTATATCATAAATTTTATTAAAAAGCAAAAAACTAAGTATTCAAAAATACTTAGTTCCTTTATTATCTAACAAATCCGCGAGAACCGATAACTATAACTAATAATATAAATAATACTAAGACAATTGCAGCACTGTAACCATTACCACAACCACATCCACCGCATGGATTTCCACATCCATAACCTTGGTATCCACCATAGTAATACATATTAATCCCTCCTTGTTCTAGTATATTGTATTATTAAAGTGTAAAATTGTTCATGTTAATAACCTAATAGTGATATTTAACTTTAAAAATAAATTAATATGTGTTATTATATAGTAGGTGAAGATATGAAAAAAGTAGTTCGTAAAACTTTTTATTTATTCCAAGATATGGATAAAGGATTGTTATTATGCACAATAGCACTTTTTTCGTTTGGATTACTTAACATAGTTACAGCTTCAAGTAGTGAGGCGACAGCTAATCAAACTTCATTATATTATTATTTTTATAAACAATTACAAATGATTGGAATAGGAGTATTAGCTGGTCTCTTTATTATAAATTACGATTCTAAAAAATATCCTTTTTGGGCAACAATCGGTTACATGGGAATTGTTGGTGTATTACTTTATTTAAGTTTTTATGGAAGCGATTATCGTGGTAGTCGTAACTGGTTACAAATAGGACCAATTAGTTTCCAACCATCAGAACTTTCTAAACCAATTGTTATAGTTTGTTTAGCCTTGCTTTTTGAAAAGTATGCATCAAGACTTAGAAACAAAAAAATTCCACATACTGAAATGATTGCTAAAATAATTATTATTGGTTTAACAGTACCAATTATTATATTTTTACAAAAAGACTTAGGAACAATGTTTATATTATTTTGTACATTTTTAGTTATGTTTATTGCTAGTCCAATTCTAAGAATTGATAAATTAAGAGCTTTCTTACTTATGGGGTTAGTTGCCGTTTTAGGAATGTTAGGTATGTATATGGGTAAAGGTTATATCCTTTCAGCTGAACAATTAGATCGTTTTGATTTCTTTAATCCATGTACTAAATATGAAGAAGGTGGATATCAAATTTGTAATGGTTATATTGCTATTAATGATGGTGGTCTAATGGGACTAGGGCCTGGAAAAAGTAAACAAAAATATTCATATATACCGGAGCCACATACTGATAGTGTATTTGCTATTATAGCTGAAGAGTACGGATTCTTAAAAGGTTCGTTGATATTTATATTATATTTATATTTGCTAAAAAGAATAATTAATTTAGCTTGTAGAGCCAATACATTAAGAGGAAGATATATTTGTTTGGGTGTTGCAACATACATATTTATGCATATATTAGTAAACTTAGGTGGACTATTTGGTGTAATGCCACTTACTGGTGTACCACTTCCATTCTTAAGTTATGGAGGATCGTTTGCTATATCGCTTATTATTGCTCTTGCAATAGTTCAAAGAATACATATTGAAACAAAGAGACAAAAGATTAAATTATCTTAAATTGTCTTTTTATTTTATATTCGATATTGTAGTTATCTTAGATAAGAGGCATATGTTATTGGGTAGGAAGCAAAAATGTTGCTTGGAGGTTTATAGACTTTTGGATGGAACAGATAACTGTTGGGTTATAGAAAAATAGATACGAAAGTATCTTTTTCTTTTCAATATAATATAATTATAGTATAATAAGTTTGAGGTGATGAATATTCTGTTATAGTAAAAGAAGAAGGATATCCTGATTACACATATGGAACAACAAGTACTTCTGAAGAATGTGAAGTATTAAAACAACAGGCAATGGAAGATTGGGGAACTAATGGAATAACATATGAATGTGTGCAAACAGGTGTATTAGGGCAATCACAGCTATGGCGAATAATAGGAATTTTTGATGGTAAATTAAAATTAATAAAAAATACTGGTATAGGATATATAGACTGGGATACTAATAATGTAAATGATTGGAGTACTGCAAGTTTACAACAATTATTAAATAGTGGCGATTATTATAATGCTACAGGATCTTATGCATCAAGTGGACTTACTACTGAGGCAAAACAAATGATTGATACAGTTACATGGAATTTAGGTGGTATATCTGAATCAAATGATTTACTAGTTCAAAGTGTGTATAATGATGAACGTGGAATAAATGTATATGAAGGACATGCAACCGAGTGGACTGGACAAGTTGGATTAATGTATGCAAGTGATTATGGATTTGCAACCAGTGGAGGAAGTACAACCGGAAGAAGTTCTTGTTTAGCAAAAGAGTTGTATAACTGGGATAGTGCAGAAGATTGTTATACAAATAATTGGTTATATAATGGAGATTATTTATGGACTTTAACCCCTGATGCTGGCTATTCCTACCGCGTGGCCTACGTGGGCAGTGGCGGTTATGTGAACTACGACAGCGCGAATATTGGGTATGGGGTTCGCCCGTCTCTTAATCTGAAATCCGACACAGTATTTGTCTCAGGGACAGGAACAAAAGAAGACCCATATGTAATTGGGTGAGAAGTAAAAGTGCGGCCTGGAAGGGTTTAGACTTCCGGACGCAACGGCGTGAGCAATGTTTAATATATAAGAAAGTTGGTATATAATGATTTTAAAAGATGCTTATATGGTTAAGGGTGAGAGTGTAGTATTAACTGAAAAACAAATAAATAGAATGAAAGAAATGAATAAGAAAATGACTGAACAAGTTAATACTATGCTTGAAAAAAATAGATATCGTAGTTCTTATTGTTGTGGGGGTAGTGTAGAAGAAGAATTACAGGATAGAGAAAAGAGATTAGTTAAAGTAAAATAGATACGAAAGTATCTTTTTCTTTTCAATATAATATAATTATAGTATAATAAGGTTGAGGTGATAGTATGTTAAGTGATATTGAGATTGCTAAGAGTTTTAAAAGCAAGAATATTCGTGATATTGCTGATAAGGCTGGTATTAGTGAAAAATACTTAGAATATTATGGAAACGATGTTGCTAAAGTGAATTTAGATATTCTTGATGAAGTTAATAATGTTAGTGATGGACATTTAATACTTGTTACTAGTACAAATCCAACTCCTTTCGGAGAAGGTAAAACTACTATGAGTATTGGATTACATGATGCTTTATGTAAGTTAGGTAAGAAAAGTATATGTGCATTACGTGAACCTTCTTTAGGGCCTGTATTTGGTATTAAAGGAGGAGCTACTGGTGGAGGGT
>CALVVE010000018.1 GCA_944363775.1 uncultured Bacilli bacterium
AAATAACTAATCAGTTAAATGATGAATCAAAACAATATGTTTTAGATTTACTAGAAAAATATGGACTTAAAGATTTTATTTATAGTTACCCTAAAAATTTAAGTGGTGGTATGCGTCAAAGGGTAGCTTTAATCAGGACACTAGCCACTAAACCTGATATATTACTCTTAGATGAACCATTTAGTGCTTTGGATTACCAATCAAGATTAGCTGTATCTGATGATGTTTATAACATCATAAAAAAAGAAAAGAAAAGTGCGATTATGGTAACCCATGATATTTCAGAAGCTATAAGCTGTTCTGATATTGTCATAACACTTACAAATCGTCCATGTAAAATTAAGAATATTTATAATATTGAAATGACTAATAAATCAACACCAATAGAAAATCGTAAGTGTAAAGAATTTGCTTATTATTATGATAAAATATGGAAGGATTTAGATTTCCATGTATAGTTTAGAACATATTAATTATTTAAAAAAGATAAAAAAAGATAAAAGAATAATTTTATTCTTTCAACTATTAATTATTTTATTATTTATAATAATCTGGCAAATTTTAGCAGACTTTAACTTAATTAATACTTTTATAAGTTCTAGTCCTAAAGAAGTTCTTTTAACACTTATTGATTTACATAAAACAAATAATTTATATCAACATATTTTTATAACCGTCTTAGAAACTTTAGTAAGTTTTGGATTAGGAACTATAATTGGTATAATAATTGCAACTATTCTTTGGTATAAACCAAGAATATATAAGATTGTTGAACCTTATTTAACAATCTTAAACAGCTTACCAAAAGTTGCTTTAGGTCCAATTATAATAATTTGGTGTGGTGCTGGAATGAAGTCTATTATTTTTATGGCTTTATTAATATCTTTAATAATAACTATTATTAATGTTTATCAAGGATTTATTAGTACTGATCAAGATAAAATAAAACTTTTAAAATCTTTAAAAGCAACTAAATATCAAATATATAAATATTTAATATTACCAAATAGTTTTAGTAATATTATAAGTGCTTTAAAAATTAACATAAGTTTAACACTAATTGGTGTTATTATGGGAGAATTCTTAGTTTCTAAATCAGGAATTGGTTATTTAATTATGTATGGTTCACAAGTATTTAACCTTGATTTAGTTATAACTGGTGTTATTATATTGTGTGTTGTTGCATCCTTAATGTATTATGCTATATTATTTTTAGAAAAAAAATTAACTAAATAGATTATTTTGTGTTATAATATTATTCAGTAAAAAAAGGAGAATAATATGATAAGAGATAATAAATGGATAAATCAATTTCGTGATATTCAAAATCGAATCAGTAATTTAAAAGAAAGTCAAGAAATTACAATTGCAGATTATGACTATTACTATATTTATCAAGATAAAAATGAAAATAAAAAATATGAAAAAGAAGGATTTGAATTTGAAAATGTAATTCATTGTTTATTAAATAAGTTATTTTGTGATGACGTTATTGATAATATTCAAATAGAAGAATTAGATAATAATCAAGAAAAACTTAAAACGAATATAAACTTAAATAATAAACAAGTTGAAATAAATATATTAGGTAATAAAGAACAAATTATGAATTTTTATAAAATTTACCAAATAAATGAAAAAAACAATAATGAAATGAAACAAAAAAGATTACTACGAAAGTAATCTTTTAAATTGCAAATTTTTCAATAATAGTTGGAAGTAAAATAACAAATGATAATAAAAGCATAACAATTAAAAGTATTAAGACAAAAAATCTTCCATCTTTTTTCTTTTCTTTATTTTTACTATCAGTTGAAACAGTTTTTGTTTCTTCTACCTTTTTTTCTTCTTCAACTTTTGTTGGTGCTTCTACTTTTGGTTCTTCATTTTTAACTTCTTCAGATTTTTCAACTGGTTTTAAATCAACTGGTTCTATTATTACAGTTTCACCTAAATCATTATTGTTAACCTTATCAGTTGTACTATTAGATGTCATATTATCAGTTTCAAAAGCAAAAGCACTATCAATAGAGTTATCAACATTATTTACTTCTACTTGATCAGCAAAATTATAATTAATATCAAAATTAGTTTTATCTAAATTATTATCTTCATTATTTACTGGTTCTAATTCTACATTAAAGTCAAATACTTGATCATTTCCACTTATTTCACTAGATTCTTGCTTATTTTCTTCTAAAGAAACTGGTTTTAAAACTTCATCTAAGTAAAAATTAGTTTTATCTAAATCAACTTCATTAGCATTAGAGTTTAAATCATTATTAATTTGTTCATTATTTTCAATAGAAATTTCATTAACTACAGGCTCTTCATTTATATTATTTTCAACTATTGGTTGTTCTATTACTGGTTCATCTTTCTTTTCTTCATTTATTAAATCAGAATTATTAATTTCTGTATTATTTATAACGTTATTATTTGCTTCTTCTTTTTTTTCAAATTCATCAAAATCCATATAAAAAATCTCATCCATACTTGGAATTTCATTTTTTTGAGGTTCTTCATTTACATTAATAGTAGGTTCTTTCATTAAAGATGAACTTTCTTCATTTTTAATTTCTATACTATCTGGCGTAAAATCTGTAAAAGGAGTTGCATCAGTAACTGGTTTGCTTTCTTCAATTTTATTCATATCAACTACTGGTTCTTCTAAAACATTTAAAACTTCTTCTTCAACAGGTTGAAAAAGTTCATCATCAAAAGTAAAAGATTGTTCTTCTTTTGGTTCTTCAACAGTAGTTTCTATATTTTCCGGCATACTAAAAACATCATCTAAGCCATCTAAAATTTCTATTTCATCATTATATCTCTTTTCATCCATAGCCAATTCCCCTATTCTATTAGCATTATATCAAAAATATAAATAAAAAAAAAGAAAAAATGTAATTTTTTTGTAAAAAATCATCTTTTTTTCCTTTTTTACAATAATTATTTACATAATTTCTTTTTTTCTTCTAATTCAACACCATAAATTTCTCTTAACTCATTTAAAAAATTAATATAACCTTCTAAATGTTGAATATTAGTCATACCTGGTAATTGAATACCATTAAATTCTTGAACATATAAATCCAATAAAGATATTGGAAGTTGTTTTTTTAATAATTCTTCAATTGGTTTTAAATTATTTGCTTTAATATATTCTTCAACAGTTGACTTAATTAATTCATAAATTTTTGAATCGTTATTCATAGTAAATCCCCCTAACAATGACATATGATACTACTAATACTTAAATTTGTCAAATTAAAAAGTTTGAATTAAATCCAAACTCCAAAGGCAATAGCTGCCATACTTAACAACATTCCAACAGTCCAAAATAATTTTACAATATCTCGTTCATCCCATCCTAGCTTTTCAAAGTGATGATGAAGTGGAGCCATTAAAAATACTTTTTTACCTGTCATAAATATTGAAGTCATTTGTATAATACAAACTAAAGTTTCAATAATAAATACTCCTGCTACAATTATTAAAGTAACTTCATGACCAGTTATAATAGCAATTGATGCTAAAGTTGCTCCAAGTGATAATGAACCAGTATCTCCCATAAATACTTTAGCTGGATGGGTATTGTATAATAAGAATCCTAATAAAGATCCAACCAATACAAAACAGAAAATAGCAATATCTTCAGTTCCTGTTACCCATTTTGCATTCCAAGAAATTAAAGCAAAAGCAAGAAATGCAATTGCACTTAAACCACCTGCTAAGCCATCTAATCCATCAGTAATATTAACTGCATTACTACTTGCAACTAAAACAAATAATAAGAATACTCCGTAAAACCAACCCATATCTATCTTTATATTTAATGTATGAATATCAACAACAGGTTGTGAACCACTTTTCAAAAATATATAGAAAAATATTAATGCAATAAATAATTGTCCACATAATTTTTGAATTTCTGTTAAACCTTCATTATTTCTTCTTTTAATACTTAGATAATCATCAATAAAACCTAATATAGCATAAGAAATAAAGACAAATAAAACAATAAATAAATTTTCTGAAAAAGTAATCTTATTCATCAACAATAAAATACAAATAGAAATAATAGTAGGAATAATAAATATTAATCCTCCCATTGTTGGTGTTCCACCTTTTTCTTTATGTCTACCTCTTAAAAATATATTTACATTTTGTTTAATATTTAATTTTTTTAAAAGAGGAATAAAAATTATACCCGCAATTACTGATGTAATGAATCCTATCATCATTGCTAACATTGCTTTTGCTAAAATTAACATATTTACCTCCCGATTAGTTCTTTAATTATTTTTTTATCGTTAAAAGGATATTTCTTATTACCAATAATTTGATAATTTTCATGCCCTTTTCCTAATACTAACAGTATATCATTTTTTTTACAAATATGTAAACCCATATTTAATGCTTCTCTACGACTTTCTTCAACTTTTACATTCTTTTTAGTAATTCCTTCTAACATATCATTAATAATATTCATGGGATTCTCATTTCTAGGATTATCACTTGTAAAAATACAAACATCACTTATGTCACTAGCAATTTTACCCATAATAGGTCTCTTATATTTATCTCTATCACCACCACAACCAATTATTGTTATAATTCTTCCACTAGCTATATTTTTAACATTATTAAGTACTTTTTCAACAGCATCTGGTGTATGAGCATAATCTATCATTATTATTCTACCTTTGTCATAAATAGTTTCTAACCTTCCAACTGGTGCAGTTAATGTACTAACATCAATAAAATCATTAAATATTTTAGACATTAATATAATTACAATACTCATATTATATACATTATATTCTCCTAATAAATTCATTTTATACAAATTATCATTTAAATAAAAACTTGTCTCTTTACTATTCATTTTTATACTATTAATTTTATAATCACAATTACCTTTACCATATGTAATATTATTATTATGTTCCAAAATAAAATATTTAGAATATTCATCATCGTTATTAATTAAAGCGAAACCATTATTTTTTAATTTATAAAATAACTTTTGTTTATCCAAAGCATAATTTTCCATTGTTTTGTGATAATCTAAATGTTCTTCTGTTAAATTAGTAAAAACAACATAATCAAACATTAAATTTCCAAGACGATTATAACTTAATGAATGACTACTAACTTCCATAACAACATATTCACAGTTCTCTTTAATACATTCTAAAAGCATATTATAAATTTCTAAAACATCTGGTGTTGTATTAGATAATGGCCTTATAAAATCATTTATATAAAAACCAATTGTACCAATATAACCACATTTTTTACCATGTTTATTTAAATACTCATGGCAAAGAAAACATGTTGTTGTTTTTCCATTGGTTCCAGTTACACCAATTAATTTTAACTTTTTTATATCATTTCCATACATTTTATCAAGTTCATTAACTAAGTAATCATGAGTATTATCTACTTTTAAAGTTTCTACACTATAAGTTCCTTCTTCAACAACTACTTTAGTAGTACCATTTTTAATTGCTTCCTTAATATAATTATGACCGTCATTATTTACTCCTCGTAAAGCAACAAAAGTATCACCTTTTTTAACTAGTTTTGAATTTGTTTTAAACAAAAAAATCACCTCTATTACAAAATATGATTTTATAATAGAAAAGTGATTATTACTCAGTTATATAATTTTTTGCTAAAATCTTTTCAACCGCTTTACGATCATTAAATGGTACTTTTTTATCATCATAAATAATAAATTCTTCATGTCCCTTACCTAATATTAATAAAGTATCATTTTCATTTAAGAGAGAAATTCCTTTCTCAATTGCGTCACCACGATCAATAATTACTTCATAATTTTTACTATCTAAATTAGTTGTCATATCACTAATTATTTGTTCCATTGATTCTCCATGTGGATCATCACTAGTCATAATTACATAATCAGATAATTTTGTTGCAATATTAGACATAATTGGTCGTTTTTCTCGTTCTCTATCACCAGTACAACCAAAAATAGTATATAAATTCCCCTTAGTAATTGGTCTTGTTGTTTCAATTATCTTTTGAACTGCATCTGGTGTATGAGCATAGTCAATAATAATACTATTACTTTTATAAGGAACAACTTCTAATCTTCCAGGTGGACACGTTAAACTTGGAAAAATATCAAAAATTTTATTATATTCAATTCCGTTTTGTAATAATACAATAATAGATAACATAGCATTATAAATATTATATTTACCAATCATATTCATTTTAATTGAATAAATTTCATCATTAAATTTATAATCAAAAATAGTATTAGTATTATTCATTTTATAATTTAATATTTGATAATTTGCACCACCATTAAAACCAAAAGTTATATTTTTATTACTATCTAAAATATAATAATTCTTATATTCATCATCATTGTTAACAATAACAAAACCATCTTTTCGAATATTTTTAAATAAAGTTTGTTTAGCAAATGCATAATTTTCCATTGTTTTGTGAAAATCTAAATGATCTTCAGTTAAATTAGTAAATAAACCTGTTTTAAAACTTAATCCCTTTAATCTATTATTAGCAAGAGCATGACTACTAACTTCCATAACTATTGTTTTATATCCTAAATCATATGCTTGTAATAACAAATCATAAGTATCACAAATATCAACACTAGTATTAGGTAAACTAGCTATTTTTTTATCTAAATAAAATCCAACTGTTCCAATATAACCACATTTCACACCAACTTTATTAAAAGCTTCATAAATTAAGTAAGCAGTTGTTGTTTTCCCATTAGTTCCTGTTATACCAATCAAATTAATATCATTTATAATATCTTTATAATTTTTTTCTAAATATTCAGTAACATATTCACGAGTATTAGGAACGACAAGTGTTTCAACTCCATAATCTTTTTCTTTTCGTTCAACAATAATTTTAGTAGCTCCATTTTTAATTGCACTATCAATATATTTATGTCCATCATTTACTTCACATTTTACAGCAACAAAAGTATCCCCTGGTTTTATCTTTCTTGAATCAGTTTGAATATTTAACATAATTACACCTCTTTTAATATTTTACTACAATAATCAAAACATTACAATAATAACTGTCTATACTTATTATGAACAAAAAAAACTCAATTATAGAGTTTTTGTATTGCTTGTTTCTAAATTTTTATTATTTTTTATTTCTTGTTCAATTTGTTCTAACTCAGAAATAACTTCGGCAAATCCACCATCAGTTTTTCCTTGAACTACATATTGAACTTTTTCATATAAAGCTTGAATTTTTTTAGTTGAGACATACCCTTTTTCTATAATACTTTTAAATAAATAATCAGGATCAGAACAAAGTTTATTAAAATCTACTTCACCATCATTAATTCCTATTAATTTATTAGTAATATCATTTTGTTCTTGAAAAGGATTAATTTCACTGTCATTGCCTACAGTTATCCTTGCAAGAGAACCAGCTGCAATATTATTCATATAATTCACCTCGTTTAGCCATCATATCAATTATTGCTACCATCATAAGATATTTAGCATCATAATCTTGTTCTAATTCACTTTTTACAATAACTAATTTGTTACGGTTACTATCATAATAAAGTGGAATATTAGAAACAAATTTAGAAGTAGTCTCAAAATCCAATGTTTTTAAATTATTACTTAAGTTAGTTAAATCAACTTCTGGTAATTTTTTATTAAATACTTGAATTAAAAAATCCATATTTTCTTTTACTTCTTCTGTTAAATTTGGATTATCATATAAACACTTTTGAACTTCTTGCAAAGTTACCATAGTCATCACCTTAAGCTTTATTATATCATATATTTCCCATTTTGAAACAAAAATATTTACTTTTGGGAAATTATTTTTTTATTTGGGAAATATTTTATATTTTTGATAACTCTTTAATATTTGTAATTTCTAACTCTTTTTTCTCATTAATTAATGCATCTATAATTTGTTCTTCAACTTTATCCTTTATTATTTTATCTAACCTTCTAGCACCAAATTCTTGATAATTAGAAATATCTAAAATTTGTTTATTTACTTCTAAATTAATAATTACAATTATAGAACTTTTATATTTATTTTTTAATTCTTCTAATTTTATATCAATTAATTTTTCTATTTCTGTTTTTGTTAATGAATCAAAAACAATTATATTATCAATACGATTTATAAAAGGAATACTAAAATATTCTTTTAATTTAGTAATTGCCTTACTCTTTTCATCTTTTTCAAAACCAATATTATGTTCATTAAACCCTATATTAGATGTCATAATTATGGTTGTATATTTAAAATTAATTTCATTTCCATTAGAATCTTTTACTTTTCCATCTTCTAATATTTGAAATAAAAGATTAATTATACTAGAATTAGCTTTTTCTATTTCATCCAGTAATAATACCGAATGAGGGTTATTACGAATAATATCTAAAATATGATTGTTATCTTGGTAACCAACATATCCTGGAGGCGCACCAACAAACTTACTAATACTGTGAGCTTCACTAAATTCACTCATATCAAGTTTTATTATATTTTCTTTTCCAACTAATAATTTCCCAAATATTTTAGATAGTTCTGTTTTACCTACGCCACTAGGGCCACAGAATAAAAATGAATAACAACGTTCATCTTTAAAACCCAATTTAATACGTCTTAAAACATTAATTATTTCTTTTTTAGCTTTTTCTTGACCAATTATATTTTTATTAATTTCTTTTTCCATATTATTAATTATTTCTTTTTTATTATTTAAAAGTTCATAAACTGGAATCTTTGTTTTTTGATTAATTATTACAGCAACATCTTCTTTAGTTACTTCTTTAACAGATTCTTTAGTATAAAACTCAAGTTCTAATTTATTTACTTTATTCATTAAACTATTTTCTTTTTCTTTATATTTAAAAGCTTTAGCAAACTCATCATTCATAATTGCATTTTTCTTTTCTCTAATAATTTGTTTTAATTCTTTATTTAATTCTTTATAGTTTTTTAAATTTTTATTTTCTTTTAAGCTTGCTTTAGCACATACTTCATCTAAAATATCAATAGATTTATCTGGATTATTGCGATTAAATATATATTTTTCACCTAAATTAATAATTAAATCTATTATTTCATCTGATATTTTAACTAAGTGATATTGCTCATAAATTGGTTTTAATTTAAGTAATATTTGTTTTACAGTTTCTAAGTTAGGAATACCCACGTATAATCGCTGAAACCGCCTCTCTAAGGCACTATCTTGTTCGATAAACTTTTTATATTCATCAGTTGTTGTTGCTCCAATACAGCGTATTTTATTGCGTGATAGAGCCGGTTTAAAGATGTTTGCTGCATCAATTGCTCCTTCAGCACCACCAGCCCCTACTAAAGTATGAATTTCATCAATAAATAAAATTACATCTTTATTTTCTTCAACCTCTTTTAATAATTTACGCATCCTATCTTCAAACTCACCACGATATTTAGTACCAGCTACCATAGTAGCCATATCTAGTGAAATAATACGTTTATTTTTTAAATTAATAGGGACTTCTCCAAAAGCAATTAATCTAGCAAGTTCTTCAACAATAGCTGTTTTTCCAACACCTGCTTTACCCGTTAAAATTGGATTATTTTTAGTTCTTCTACTTAATATTTCAATCATACGATTAATTTCTTCTTCTCTACCAACAACGGGATCCAATTCTTTTTTTAAAGCTAATTTAGTTAAATCAGTCCCAAATTCTTCAAGTAATCCGTCATTATTTTTAACTTTTGAAATATTAGTAATTTTATAAGCAAATTCATTATATAAATCATCAACATCTATATTCATACCAATAATAATACGAATAGCAACACCTTCTCCTTCTTCTAATAGACTAGCAAATAAATGGTTAGGAGTAACTACACTATTATTATTTTCTCTACTATCATCAATTGCATTTTCAATAACTCTTCTAAGTAATGGTGTATATAAAAACCAATTAGATTCTTTAGACCCCATTCCTACAATATCCACTATTTCTTTATAAAAAGAATCATAATTTAATCCATAATTATTTAATTTTTTACTAAGATTTTTATCATTTTTTAAAATTGATAAAACCAAGTGTTCACTACCTATATATGGATGTTTTAATTCTTTCATTATTTTTTTAGCACCAACTATAATTTTTCTTGCATCTTCATTAAATTCTCCAAACATAATTTTCCCCCTCGTTAATATTTTATGATTAATTAATATAGAATTTTGTCATATTATTTTACTAATCAAAAAAAGTAGCTCTATTTTTGAGCTACTAAATATTTTTTTAATTCTAAATAATCTTCTAGACTATGATTATCATCATCTTCTTTACGAAGTAACATTTGGAATAATTCTTTTGTTGGATTAACAATCTTTTTATCTTCTTTTACTTCATTTTTATCTAAATTCATATTTGGAATATCAATTGTTTCTTCAACAACAGTTTGTACCATATTATCTGTGTATTCAACTACATCATTGTAAATTGGTACATTTGGAATATTTAAAGCATTAATAACAGCTTCATTCCAATTTGGTTTAGTAGAAATTACTGGTTTTACTTCTTCTACAGGAGTAACATGAGTTTCTACTACATTTGTTGTTTCTGGTTGTAATAGTTTATTTAATAATTCTTGATTCATCTTAGGTTCATAAACTTCTTCTTTAGCTACAAGAGGTTCAATAACTGGTTTTGTAATTGTTTCAGTAACCACAGGTTTAATTTTTTCAGTAGCTAATACTGTTGGAATAGATTCTTGTTTTGTAGGAATACTATTTACAACATAATCTATAATTGGTTTAATAATAGGTTTAGATGGTACAACTTCTTCTTGTGGAACTGGAATTTCTTCTTTAAGTAAAGCATAAGCAAATCTTTTACTTACTGTCATAAAGATTACAATTCCCATCCAAATAACAAAGATAAGCATACTTAATTCTAAAATACCAATCATTGTATAATTATGAACAAAGTTTAATTCATTAGTTAAATCAATATTATTATTATTTAAATAATTTAATATATTAATACATAAAACTTGAGTTAAACCAAATCCAATATAGTTTATATATTTTACAATATTATCCATTTTTTTACTTCCAATAGTAATTATAAAGATAATATGACTAATAATTAAAGTGATCATATATATAGCACCAGTTGGAAAGTAAAATAAGTAAAATAAACGTTCAATAAACATATCTACTAAAGGAAATAATGATTTATTAAAAGTAATTACAATAATTAATAAGATAATTGCGTATACTATATAACTATACTTTGTTTTCTTATTATTGTTTAATATAAATATTAAAGCAATAAGAATAGCTGAAACAAGCATCACAACTAATGTTGTCCCATCAAAGATAGAAAATAATTTACTAATTTTTTCTCCTAAATTCATTGGGGCCATACGACCACCTCCTTATCTAATAAGATTCTTTACTAACTAAGTTAGCAATATAAACAGTTTGTTTATCTTTTGTATTATTTGTACAAGTTACAAGTGTTAAAGTATTTTTTGTATAATCTCGGTAAACTGATATAACACCTGTTTTATCTTGTTGATATATATTTACAATTTCATATGTATATTTAACATTTTTATAATATACAATTGCTTTATCACCATTTTTTAATCGATATAATTCATTAAAGAAAGCTAAAGATCCTTGCCCAGAGTGTCCAGCCAGAATAAAGTTTCCTAATTCAACATCCGGATAAACACTAGTTGGTAAAATCGTAACATTCTTATCAATATTGTTATATGGTGAACCAAAGGCGGCAAATCCTTGTTTTAAGTTAATTTTTGGTATTTCTAACATACCAACATAATAATTGTTATTAGTAGTATTTGTTGTTGTCTCTTCTGTTTCATTAGTTTCACTTACAACTTGTGGTGTTTCCTCTTCTGTAACTTCAACTAATTCTTCAGTTTCTTCAGGATTTTGTTCAAAAAAGATTTTAGTATTCATTGTATCCCATACATGAATCTTCTTAGTATCCCAATAATCTAACGTACCAATTGCAAAGGCTAATACTATCAAAAAGAAGCCAATTTGTATATACTGGCTTCGTTTCTTTATATTATTGTTATTCATGCTAGTTTAACTCCAGTATATACTTTTTAATACCATTGCTTTTGGTAAGTTAACTACTAAAAGATATTTAATCACACAACCTAACTTTTTCATAATATTTCCCCCCTTGTTTAGTGTCGTATTCTACCACAAACATTTGTTTTTGTCAAATTGAGATAAATACTTGAAAATAAACGAAAAAAGAGAACTAGAAATTAATCTAGATCTCTTAATTTTATATCATTAGGCATTTTTCTTAGAGTTTAAATAGATCATTCCAATACCCATACCACCGATTACAATAGCAATAATATAAACTAGTGTTGAAACATGGAATGCTGTATCAGGAGTTGGTGTAAGTGGTGTGTTATAAATAACAGATACTTGTTTTTCACCAGTTTCTAATACTTCAAACTCAACAGGTTCTGTAGCAAGTACATAACCATCTGGAGCTTCAACCTCAACAATTTTATATTTACCAACTTTTAATTTTTCAAAATATTGTGGTTTATCAGTTGAAACCCATTCTTCGATTGTATTACCTTCTTCATCAACAATTTTTAATTTAGCTCCTGGTAACTCAGATTTTGTAATAACATCTTGTTTACTAATTTCAACTTTTGTATAATCATCAACCATTGTTACCGTTTGAACATCTCCAGTTTCTAATACTTCGAACTCAATTTTTTCAGCACGAATATATCCATCTGGAGCAATTGTTTCTTCTAATGTATATTTGCCTGGTTTAATTTTTTCAATATAATGTGCTTCATCAGTTGAAACCCATTCATCTATAACTTTACCATTAACATCTTTAATAACTAAAGTAGCTCCTGGTAATTCTTTTTCTGTTGTAATATCAATTTTACTAATTTTTAATTTTGTATAATCATCCTTCATAGTTACAGTTGTAGCTTTTCCATCAACTACTTCAAAGCTAATACTGTTAGCTCTAACATAACCATCTGGAGCAATTGTTTCTTCTAATGTATATTTACCAGCAGGTAAAGCATCAATAACATGAGGTTCACTAGTTGAAACCCAACTTGCAACAACCTTACCATTAGCATCTTTAATAGTTAAAGTAGCTCCTGGTAACTCTTTATTTGTTGTAATATCAACTTTACTAATTGTTGTCTTAGTAGTAGATAAGTTAAATGTTAAACCACCACCAAAACTTACACTTTTTTCAATTGGCTTAGCTAATATAACATCTTGTACCTTACCGTTTTTATTAGAAGCTTGAACATATTTATAAACTTTATTAACTACACCTTGTCCAGTCATATTAATTTTAACTGTTGCAGTTAAAGCATTTAATGAACTTGCAGGAACTTTAACATAGAATACATCACCATTTTTAAATGATGTTTTCTTATTACCATTCCCATCAACTAATACTGTACCAGTAGGTCCAGAAACAATTGAAACATTTAAACTTTTAATACTTCCAGTTGCTTTTAAAGTAATTGGAGAAGAAATAAAGTATGATTTATCACTAGAAATATTTAATTTTGAAGAACTAGTTGTAATTGAACCACTTGGTGTTACATAACCAGTTTTTCTAGCTTTTAAAGCATTTTCAACTAAAGTTTTCATATATGGACGTAATCCATATGGGTCAGAACCAGTAGTTTTAAAACTTTTAGTCATTTTTCCAGACTTATTATCACTAACACCATTAATTCTATCAATATACCAGTGAATAGCACCTTGAGTTATATAATGGTCATACTTTTTATTTCCTTTAAAACTCTTATGTGGATAACCATTTTGAATAATGTATGCAAAACCTGCATCCATTTCTCCAGCTAATTTATATGGTTGATTATATGGAGTACCTGAATGGTGGTCTAGACAGTAAAAATATGTACCATCAGACGATGTTTTATAATTCCAGAATGTACCCGCAACTAATGCATCATAACGTTTACTACCACCAACAGTAACGTTAGAAGGTGCTGATGCTGCACTAACATTAGTTATACCAAAAAGAATAACAACTAATGCTAAAAATATTTTCTTAAATGTTTTTTTCATAACAATTCCCCCTTGTTTAGTGCCGTATTCTACCACAAACGTTTGTTTTTGTCAAATTAAAAAAAAGACTTTAAAAGTCTTTATAAAATTGTTACCACTAGATTGGCAAGAATCATTAATACAATTCCCCCTAAAACTCCTACTAAAAATGAAATTGTAAGGTTACTTATAAATCCAAAAGCATTAGATTCTCTAAATTTTAATTTATTAAAGAAATCTTTATCAACAACGATTGTTTCATCAAATTCAGATCCTGTTTTTCTGGCTGTAATAATTTCATTAATTTTATTGACTTTTAATAAATTAGAAGTTTTTTTACGTTCTTCACGTAATTCATTAATTGACATATTTTCAAGTTCCATAATTTGCGCTTCAGATAATGCTGGCGTATTAGCAATTTCTTCTTTTATATTTCTCTTAGTAGAAATCATTTGTGGTTCACCACTATCATTAATTAAAATATTATACATTTCGTCATTATTTCTAGGATTTCTAACTAAAGTAAACTCTTCATTAACTTCATATTCTGGATAACGATCAATTAAATATGAACGCATTATCTTTTGATCATGGTTAATAAGCATTGGATTTACTTCACGAATTGGTGTAAAAACGTCTTCTTCATTTTCTAACTCATCAGGAGTTTTTATTTCAACTTCTTCAATAACATCATCAACTGGTTCTTTAGGTGTAATTGGCTCGATATATTTTGGTTCAACCGGCTCAATTACACTTGGATAAAGACGCATATATTCATTACACAATTCATTTACCTTAACTTCTACTATATTTTCAGGTAAAATTAACATTGGTAATAAAGAATGTAATTTAACATAAGCAGCATTCTTTTGCATATATAAATTAACATCTGAAATTAAAGTACGCATATTTTCCACATTTTCAAAAGAAGATAAATCATTTAAAACTTCTTTTATATACATATTAAGTAATATACCACCAGCATTAGATGCAAATTCATTACCTTCACTATCTCTTAAGATAACATTTACGCCATCAGCTCTAACAATATCATAAAATTTATCCTGAATAATAACTTTATCATTCATATAATCACCTACTATACATTAAGTATATCTCATTTACACAAAAAAGAAAATACTTTTTTTACACTTTTTTTAATTATTTGATAATTTGTTCTATAATTACATTAATAATTGACATAGTACCTACTGCCAAAGAGATACCCAACATTAATTCTACAACTAATGACATATTAGCAAATCCATCTTTTTTAGTAAGAACTAATTTTTTAGAATTATCCTTTTCTACTTGCTTAACCTCTTTTTGTTTAACAATTTGTTTAACTTGATTACGCAACTTGTATAGTGTTTCCAACTTCTCCTTTTTATTCATTCGACAACACCTCAAAACAAGTATAACAAAAAAATTAACTATTATTTACAAAAACATTACAATTTTACATAACTTTACTATATTTTAATATATTTATACTAGGAGGGGTAAAAATTGCAAATAAAAAATAAATTATTAAATTTTGAAATATTTAGTTTTACATTTACTTCCATAATTGGAACATTTTTACATTTTTTCTATGAATTTTCTAATAATAATATATTGGTAGGATGTTTTAGTGCAGTAAATGAAAGTACATGGGAACATTTAAAATTATTGTTTTTTCCTATGTTTATCACATCAATTATTGGTTACTTTTTATTTAAAAATAAATATCCAAATTATTTATATATAAAATTTAAAGGTATTATTATTGGTTTATCTTTTATTGTAATCTTTTTTTATACATATACTGGCATTATAGGAACAAATATTGCAGTTGTTAAAGCCATACTATCTACTTCTGTTAACCATGGGTATGTTTGTTTTAATAGTGGTAATTCTTTTAAACAATCATTTTTAGTTTTTTTAATTTTATTTTCTTTATATAAAGTTTCTTTTTCGTATAACATTGTATTATAAACAAATCTAGCACATCCTAAAGTTTTATTTATTAATTCTTGTTGATCTATATTTGGATATAATCTAAATTTATATGCTTTATATATTTTCATAAAACCACCACCATAAATCAATACTAACATACGAACATATGTATGTCAATAGCTTCTTGGTGCTTTTTGTAAAGAACTTTCCTAATATATAAAAAAATACTAATTTTAATCTTAGTATTTTCAGACTGTTGACAAATAAATTTTGTTAATAGTCTTTTTATTTTTGAAAAAGTTTGATATAATAAATATGTAAG
>CALVVE010000019.1 GCA_944363775.1 uncultured Bacilli bacterium
ATTTACATACCAAATAGTCCTAAAATACTATTTATTTTCTAATTATTTGCATTATTTCCTTGTCTTTCAAAACCTAATTTTAATAAGAATGAATCAACTACAGGGACTTCTTTTTCTCTTTCATTTAAAGCTGGCATATTATAGAATATATTTATACGTGATTCATATTCAAAATCAAGTACATCTTTTGAGCTTAATAAGCTTTGATTTAAAACAACTTTTTTGCCAGCTAATGAACTTAAAATATGTGGATTAGTTAACATTAATCTATTTAATTTGATCACAGATGGTTCAATTAAATAAATCACATCTGTACATTGACTTAATGCAGTTTTAGAATCATTAACATCTACAAGTAATACTTCTTTGTCTCTGTGATTATTTATTACACTAGAAACACTACCCTCATCAGCACTAAATACATCTTTTTCTTTAAAATACATAAAATCTCTTTTATTAACTTCAACAATACCTTCATTATAATTTTTTTCCAAATGTTTTTTTAATATATATATAAGCGTAGTAGCACCGCTACTTTCAGTAATATTTTTTACACCTATAATCCTAGTCATTTGCATTGCAACATTAGCAGGTT
Organism: uncultured Bacilli bacterium; assembly: GCA_944363775.1. Taxonomy (GTDB): domain Bacteria; phylum Bacillota_I; class Bacilli_A; order RF39; family UBA660; genus Pelethosoma. The sequence continues at coordinate 596 of CALVVE010000019.1, forward strand.
GACCACGCATTGCCATTGGTTGATTTGGATTATTTACTTCTGTTGTAAAATTGTCTAGTTGTTGATACTGTGCAACATCACGATAACTATTAGGATTATTATATAAATACATAATTCCATCTAAATTTCTTGTAAAATTATAAATTCCCATTGATATTAATTTAGATAAATAAACAGGGGAACTACTTTCAGGAGAATCATCAAGTAATAAAATAACTTTACTCATATCTAAAGATATTGATAATTTTTGTAAATTACGAATATCTTGATAATTTTTTATAGCTGTTATATCTAAAATCATTCTTTGATAAAAGAAATTTTGAAATTGACTAACAATTTCATCAGCATCATATTCACCATTTAATGATTTAATTACATCAATTTGCAAACCTTCTAACATTGATTGATATCGATTTGCTACAATAACATTCATTTAACCCCTCCTTATCCATTATATTTAACCTCTTTAAAATAAGTTCTAGTTTGACCATGAACTTCAAATTCCAAATTACTTCCAATTAATGGTATATCAAAATACATATAAGTTATAACTGTATAATAATTTCCCCTTCTTGGCAAATTACCATTATCTGTAGTATCATCATCAACCTTATTATGTTTATAAACACAATAATGATAATTACTATAATCATTCATTAAAGTACCATTTAAAACTTCTGGACATTTATTTTTCTTATTTCGATTTAATCTATAACCAACTTTTGTTAGCATTGTCTCAATTTCATTAGTAACTTCTTCAGGCAAAGTATTAACATTTTCTAATTCATCAGCATATTTTTCAACAATATCTAAAACTTCATTTTTTACTTTTGCTGCTTTGGAATAAACTGAAGAAGTTGCAAATAAACCTATAAAAATTATAACAAAAACAATTATAAAATTAAATACAAATACATTTCCTATTGCTTCTCTCACAATCTCACCAACCTATTAGCTATGTTCTTGACCATCAGTAAATTTATATATTCTATTACTTCTTCCTTTTATTGGAAAACTCAAATTTCCAACTATAGGTAAATCCAAATAAATATATGTTACAACATCATATGTATAATATGAATCTTCAATATTATTATAATATACACAATATTGATAAGTGCTCTGAAGACTATCTAACTTTTTATTTGCAAAATCGCCATTGGTAGGACATTTAAAAGTTGAAGTTCTTTTCTTATATCCCAAAACTTGAAGTACATTATCTGCTTCTTTCCAAGCACCATTATTCCAACCTTCATATTTTTCAATTGCTCCAATAATTCTGCTATTTATTTTAAATGCCTTATTATAACTAACCATTCCAGCTAAAAATCCAAATACAATAATTATATAAATAATTATAAAATTATATAATGAAATACTCCCAATACTTTCACGCATAAACTCACCTCTTTATATTCATTTACCTTTCAAAATATATTAAAATAAATATATTTTGAAAGAAAAACAAATAGTTTTTCTTTTTATTGACAACCATCACAAGTGCCTGTACATTTTCCATTTTCCCAACCATATCCAGCATTTAAACATGCAGATTTTTGAGATGTACTTTCCATAACATTAGAAATAATTGGTGTAGCTATTGCAACAATAACTCCAATTATAATAATTGTTACTACAGTCATATTAGCTTCTCCTGCTGCTTCTTTCATTATCTCACCACCTTACATTAACTAAATATATAATACCACAAAATATAGTATCTATTCAACTATTATACCATCATCATTCTTGTAATTGACAATAATAATAGTAATATAATACCTCCACCAGTACATACCAGCATCATCATTGTCTTTTGTTCCATTTTTTCAAGTCTATTTTTATATTTTTGTTCACGAGCTTTATTTTGTAAAGTTGAAACTGTTTTTGCAAACATCATTAATTGTTCTTGTTTATTTTCTTGTGAACCTAAACTTAAACGATATAATAAACGCATCATACGCATTGAATCACGAACAGGATATTCTTTAGCAAAATCCATATAAGGATCAACACTCATATCTCCAGCTTCAATTCTTGAAATTAATTTTTGAAGTCCTGGTTTAAATATTTCTGGTGCTGTATCAATAGAACGAGAAATAGCAACTGGAACTGTATAATGTTGAATTAAAATTTCTAAACTTTTTAAATAATATGGTAACATTAAATTTATTCTATATAAATTTCTTTTATATAAAGTTTTTAATTGCATATATGGCATTTTAAAAACTAAGAATGCTATACCAAAAGCAAGTAATGTACTAATAAAGAAATTATTAATATTAGCATTTGTTAACAATAAAATTGCAAATACAACTAAAGTAATTATTGCATTTGATATTCTTTGCTTAAATAATTTATCAACATCAAAACTTACTTCTGAACCATATTTTACTGATAATAAGAATTTATAATCATCTTCCATTAAAAATTTAAAAAATGGAGCTGTATCACCTATAAAACGTTTGGTATCAATTACATTAATATAATTTAAGACAAAGACGGTAATTACAGTTATTAATATAAACATTATTTCTATTGACATTATTCCGCCCCCACATCTTCATTATAATATTTCTCACCACTTAATAAGAAATATGTATTAACTATTATAATTGCATGTAATAGCAATTGCACATACCAATCACCTAACATTTGAATATATGTTTCAACTCCAAGTAAGAATTGAATTAACATAACCATTAAATATAATATAATACCAAATTGTAAAAACTTTTTATGGAATTGTGCACGATCTAATCGGTCACGATATACATTTTCAACTAACATATCAATGTCTAATGACATATTTTCAAGAGCTGCACCAGCATCTTTAGAACCTTCATTAGTTATTTGATAGAATAATTGATGCATATTTTTTACGATATAAAAATCATATTTTGTATTCATATAAGTTATAGATTGATCAATTGTACCATTTTGATATGCTAAATCAATCATCATTTTAACATCACTACGAACTGGCTCTTCTAATACACCAGATTCATAAACACCCTCTAATGCTTTAACAAAAGATTGAGTTGTAGCAAATTCCATTATTGTATTAGTTGTATATACTTGAATTTGTTCAAATATATATTCACTATAAATACGATTACAACGTAAATATGTTAAATATGGAATAACTACAATTGAAATTAATGAATATAATAGTGATAATAAGACGTTATAAAAATATAAATATGTTATTAAGAATGACCCAATTGAGAATACTGCAATTTGAATCATATATTGCTTGGTTGTATATTCTTGACCTAATTCTTTTACTTTTTCACGAATATTTTTAAAAGAATAAGGTGCATACTTATCATAGATTTGATAAGCTTGATCAGAAATATATTTATATACATTTTCACCATTATTATTCCTATAGACAATTATAAAGATTACTATAAATGTAATTATAATAAACATAATAAACGTCATCATATGTTATCACCCTCCTATTCAAAATTATTTGTATTTATACGAAAACTAACATTAGGTTGTGCAGGTATACTCTGCGCACTTTGATTATTAACAAAACCATTTTGTGAAACATTATTTGGCATTGGAGTTTGAATAGGTCTTACTTGAGGTTGTTGACTATTAGAAACATTATTGTTTACAGGTCTAACACCTTCAAATTCTTCTCTTACTCTTCGCATTTCTTCTGTTTCTTTAACTTTATTATCATTTAAAAGATTAGCATTATTTAAAATTATTTCTCCTGGCTTAATTAAATCTTTTGGTAATACTACACCTTGACCTTCTAAATAATCAATTAAATACTTACTAGGTTCGTTCCTAATAACTCGACCTTCCATTGTTTTTCTGTAAATTGTATTACTTTTTGCTTCATTATTTTCAGTAACATAGAATTCAACTACTTCAGCAATTTCACGTTTAAAGCTTTTGGTTACTTTATCCTGATAACCACGTACATATACACCTAATTGAATATATCGATATATTGATTTTAAAAATTGATCAATATCTTGTGTTGTTTCCATTAAACTATACATACGGTTTGGTATTGAAGATGCTTTATCAGCATGAATTGTAGATAAAATGTAGTGCCCTGAAGAAATTGAGTTACGTGCGGCAGTTACTGCTTCAGCACTACGAATTTCTGAAAGTAATATCCACTTGGGATTTTGTCGCATACAAGTTACTAATACATCACTATAAGAAGCAATATTATTAGTTTTCATAGCAACTATATCTCGATGTGGGAAAATACGATCTAAGTGTAATTCAAGAGTATCCTCAATTGTAATTAACTTTTCATTTTCTTTAGTATGAGCTGCTAAATATTTAACAAACTCTGTTTTACCACTACCAGTTTCTCCACTGACAATTATATTACAATGTCCCTCAACACATTTCATTAGTAAATCATGAATATCTAATTCAATATATTTATCAGCTAATATTTTATCTTTTTCAAGTCTTATTTTAGCTGGTGTTTTACGAATAACACAAGCGATTCCATTAGTTGCTATAGACTCATGAACAAAATTTAAACGAAGTTCAGCGCTTTCAGCATCTAAGAATGGATGTGCCATATTAAATGATTTACCCATTGCATTAGAACACTGAAAGGCTAATTTTTCCATAAATGCATCGTTTATATTTTGATTTTCTTCTCTAAAAATTCCCTTAGATAAAGTTTTTAAATGAATTTGTCCATGATTACTATATGAAATATCAGTTACATTATCATCTTGAAGATAAGCTTTTAACGGACCAAAATCAATCTGATTTAAAAAATTATCACTCATTTTTATTGAACATTTCCTGAATTATTATTTTGTTGTTCATTTTTAGATTGATTATTATTATTATCTTCAGTAGTTTCTGGTTTTTGTTCTTCTGGAATTACAACTGTATTAGCATTAATAAATTCTTTTAAATATTGAGTTGAAACTTGTGTTTTTCCTGTTGTATCAACTTTTCCACCATGTGGTACTGGAAACAACTCAACAGAAAACTCACTCATATAACTTGCTTTTCTAAGTAAAATATTAATTTCGTCATTTACACCAAAAATTAAGAATGCAGGAACTCTATCTTCTTCAGTATTTTCAAATACATGTTTACCATTAGAATCTTTTACTGCTAAAACTTCAACGTTTTCAACAAGTTTACCAACCATTACTTGTCCATCTAAATTTTCTGCTTTCATGTAAATATCAATTTTATTACCTGGATAAATTGAATTACCATAAGTAGTATCCATATCTACTGGGAAGTTATATGGTACTTCATCTTTTCCTACTTTAACAAAAGCTGAATCTGGTAATTCTTTTGCAGTTGTAAGTAAAGCGCTGTAGAACATACTTCCTTTTGGAATAACACTATTAACATTTGAATATTTTCCAATAATATCATTTTTTGAACGTACAACCTCTTCGCTTACTGCTTTTGCAGCAATATCAACAGTTGTTACCATTTCTTCAGTAATTAATGTTCTTGGTTGGATAGTTGTTGCAGCTACTGGAACACTAACAGGTGTTACAGCACTATTAATTGTAGTAGTATAACCAAAATATAGAATTATTAAAATAATAACTACACCTATTATGGTTACTGTATTTTTGTTTCTTAAGAATCTGTTTAAAGTTACAGACATACTATTCATAAAAATTCACCCTTTCTTACCTTTAATATGGAATTTCCAAAATCGCATCTAAACGATTCCATATATTAAAATCTATTATTTCATTATTCAAAGCCGCTGCAGTATGCTTTGTTTTTATAAGTATACTCACTTTAGGTGGCAACTCATGAACATCATAGATTTCAATCGTATATTGTTGTGCTAAAGAAGCATCTTCAGCAAATCTTCTAATAAAATTTTCAACAAATTTTTCTCTATCAATTCGAATATTACCAGTTGATGTATATGTTCCAAGATCAAATGCATCAATCATGGCAGCCTCTGTAGTTTCTTTTAATAAATTGTAATTATGTTCATCTGTGTTAGTAAGTGTTTGGAAGAGATTGATTAAAACAATCGTAATAACACCCAACATAACTATAAATATCATCCAATACGACTCTTTCATCTAATCCCCCCAACTAGCATCTACGCCATCACAATCATACCAATCAGTATCAATGCCACAAGAATCAGAAGTAACATATTTTTTAATCCAATCACTACGACATTGACGATCATTAGTACACTTCAAATTAAAATCATCATAAGAATGTGTTGCATTATAATTTCTTATTTCTTTAATCTTCGATGCATCTAAATTTATTACATACATTGGTTCAATATTATATACTTCATATTCTTTAACCATTCGGTTATTTGTTATATATTTATCAACATAATAATCACGATCATTACTATTGCCACCACGATAAGCCCAGTTAGAATAATAATACCAATTATTATTTGACCAAATACGATTTAATTTTTCAACTCCAGGAAAAGCTTCATTTGCTAGAAGTGAGATTGGTCGGTAGATTACTATACTACTTCCACCAGGACAATTATCAATCTTACATTCATTATAACTTTTTCCTGTTGCCATACAATTTCTTAAATCTTGTGTCATAGGACTATCATGACAAACCCCATCTTCACAATCTTGTGGACAATAAGGATCACTTGTACAATATTGCTTATAATATTCCTTACGTTTAGTTTCACTTAGTGATTCATCATATAAAACCATTTCACAACATTTATTTTTTGTAGCAATATCTGTTGTAATTAAATCTCTTGGATATTCACAACTTCCACCACCACCAGGTGTTGGTGGTTCAACTGGACACCATCCTTTTTTTACTAAATCTTGATATATTTCACTATCTTTACCATGCTCAGCAGCAATCATTTCACAACAATCTTCACCATTTGGTCCACTATCTAATTTACCATCACCATTAAGGTCTTTAAAATGATTTGGTTCATTATAATCACATTTTGGATTTATCAATTTATTATCGACTTCATATTTACATACATATTTATAATTTTTAGTATCAAATTTTTTACTTATTGGTGATAAATTACTATATTTGATAATAACATCATATTTATTACCAACTTTTGCTTTTTCACTTACTAATAATTTTGAATACCCAGTATCTAACTTTCCATCACTATCAGTTGAAGATGAAGGATCACTTGGCGTATAGTAATCAAGTAACTCTCCTGTTTTTTTATCAACATATTGATAATAACCATCTGGCAATACATAATTAAATTTTACACTAAATGATAACGTTTTATTTGCTATTTGATTAGCAACGTTAGCAAGTTGTGATGTTACATTATTTATTGTTAATGAAGAAGTATTAATATTACAATTAGTACAACTATAATCACTTACTGAACTATTTTTAATATTAATCTTTAATTGCTTTTCATCTTTTTTTACAGCACCATTATTATATGTGAAATTCAAAGTAGGTACTTTTTCTAATGCTGATTTACATGTACCTGAAGAATAATTGTTCTGACATGCTTTAATAGCTTTAACTAAATCATAATTTGTATAATATTTTTCAATTCCATTCTCACTTGCACATAATTTTAATCCATTTAATAATTTTTGTTTATTAGTATTATTAGCGCTATTAAATGCGGCTAACCACTCTTGTTGTCTAAATCTTATTTTACAAGTTCTTTGTGTAGTAACATATGCTTGATATTTATTGTAATCTGGCCACACAAATGTTCCACCAGGATTAACTAAATCATCATAATTTCCTGGAAAATTACCAGTTACATTCTCAATACAATATACCTCACAATATTCAGTACCTAATGTTCCAAATTTGTACTTGTCACGTACACCTTCTCTAGCAGCAGAGTCATATTTACTTGCACCAGTTCCAGAAACTCCCTTAAATAAACATGAAAATTTTTTATCAATATCATTTTCATTTGAAACATCACTAGCAATAAATGACTCTATTGAGCCACAACTATTTGGTTGTACATTTGTTTCTACCTCACACGCACCACAAATTGGATAAAGTCTTTCAACATATTCAACTCCATATTTTTCTTTCATTTCTTCACAACATAACTCTGTACCAGTTCCATCTTCATTTTTTACAGATTTATAATCGTTATTAGCAGCATGGAAGTGTAATGGATTATTTATATCACATTTAGGTCCACCACCTGCAACAGCAGCCATATAAAATACTCCGACAGCATTTCCAACAACTCTACTTCCTGATTTTTTCAATAAATCAGAATTCTTGCTAAGAGTAGAACATTCATTATCTACTATTTTTCCTTTAGAATATTTTAATAAAGTATCTCCTTCAGCTAAAGTAACATCGTTATTCTTTTTACCAGCTGTAACGAAGTCACCTGGATAACATATAGAACGAGCTAAATAATTTTTAGCAATAAGTGATATATTTTTATGTGGATTATTTCCCATTAATTTTGCTAATTCAGTTGCTGTACCATAAAACCAAGTACCTTTATAAACAATTGCAGTTGTTGGTTCAACTAAAATATAGTGTTTATTATAGTTTGAATAATTATCACGATTATATCCCGTTCTGACAATATAATTAGTATAAAGTGATGTAGTCCCATCATTATTTTTTGTGGCCGCTAATTTTTTAAAATATGTATCAACATAGCCATTATTTATTTTTAGATTTGAATCACTATCAAATTTAATACTAGCTTTTAATGGCATTTTTTCAATATAAGTATTTCCATTTTTTTTCCATGATATATCACTTTCAATTACGGCATTTTTTTGACGCGATGATTTACTATTCATCTTTATTCCAGCACTTTTAATAGTTGGATAATTTACAAAATCAACTGAATGTGTTCCAGAGACCATCTTACCATTTTGATCGACAACAGTCATACGTATTCCGGCAACCATATGTCCACCTTCACCACCAGGTCCATAATAATATCCCCATTTATTCGAATCATTTGTTGAATTTCCAGCACCACTACCTCCACCACTTTCAATACTAGATGATTCTCCAAATACTATCATTGGAACAATTAAAAATGCTAGTAGTACAACAAATACAACATATTTAATTTTAAACTTTTTCATAAAACACCTACCTTAAAATCCAAAAGAATCCCTTTTTCTTCTTACATATATTATATAAATAATAGCTATTACAAACAGTGCTATAAAAATATAATAATATTGATATATAAATTCTAATATTGGATTTAATTCTCCATTATCTTTTGTTTCAGTTTTATCTGGTTGATTTAAACTATTTTTATAATCTGTAACTTCTTTAATAAATTCTTCATATGACATGTCTGTTTTTAACCATTTATTACATAATTTATAATCACTTAATCCATCACAAATTGGATCTTTATAATAACTATTATAAGCTGGGAGTGTAACATAATATATATTTAATGATGAATCATTACATTCTTCATTTGTAGAATATATTTCATAGCGATATGTTTTATCTGGAACTAATCCAGTAATAACTACTTCACCTGGATTTTGTCTATTTTCATCATAATAATATTGATTTCCAGTAGTCGCATCAACTACTATTAAACCAGGATATATGTTACTAATCGTTACATTAAATGTTATAGTATTCCCATTTTCAACAGGTATATAACTCGTATTAATATTACTAGCTAAACTTTTTAATCTAGCTTTTTCTGTAAAATCACACTCTAAAGCTTTACAAGAAATCGGTAATAACATTAAAATACTAAAAAATAATAAATTTTTTAAAATCTTTACCATTATATACCCTCCATTATTCAATTATAACATATTTTTCTTAAATTGGATAGTTTTTATTTTAATTTATACTCTATTATTTTATTTCTTAATCTTAATTCAAAAAATATACTTGTTGCATTTTTAATTTCTGAATTTGCTTCTAAATAATAATTAGTATTATATTTTTTATTAAATTGTATATTTGAATATTTATATTCATCTTCAGCATTTAATTTATATTTTAAAATTCCAAGATTATTTAATATATTACTAAATTTATCAAAATTAATATTGTTATAATCATTACTAAAATTAGATTCTACATTTAATTTAATTAAAGTTTCACTATAATTTTGATCAAGCTTAGGACTAATATAATCCCTTGATTTATAACATTCAGTATTTTTTACACAAAAATTGTAATCTATTGAGAATAAATCATTTATTTCATAACTTTTTAAAGTTAAAGTTAACCCATTAAATATACCATCTTTTATTTCAACCTTTTTATTTAATTTTACAACAGTATTTTCTTTTTCATCCAAATTAAATAAATTAAGTCTTACTTTATAATTTCTTTGATATTCATCATCATATCTAAAATACATTCTTTTATTAATTAGATGATTCGGTACTTCATATACTACAATATAATTTTCTTCTTCTTCACTTAATTCATAATTTTCATATGTTACACCTATATCTTGAACTTCTTTAGTATATTTAGTTGTTGGATAAAAAATATTATCCCCTACTATCAATTCCATTCTAGCATTATCTAATTTCTCGGAATTTACATAATTATTTTTTACATTAAAATCTACAATTACTAAAGTATAATTATCACTAACTTTAACATTATTATAACTATATTTAGTGTAATAACTATTTTGAATATTCATTGTAAATCCACTAACAGAAAAATAATTATTTTCTTTATATATTTTATCATTATCTCTAATTGAAAAGAAAACACCAACAATTCCCACAACAACAACACAAGATATAAAAATATTAATTAAAAACTTATTTTCAATGTAAACATATTTAGCATGACGTAGTTTTCTTTTTAGAAGTCTTTTATAGTTATCGGTATCTACTTCAACATCAACTTCAAATTCTTCACTATCTTTTTCATCAATATTTAGTTCTTGTAAATCTTTTACAAAATCAAATTTTTTTACATCAAATCCAATTGCACGAACAACTGTTAAACAAACGCTTATAAATTGTAATATTATTGCTGCAGTAAATAAGTCTTGTACGAATTTAACAATTCGAATATCAACAATTTCAATTTGCATATTACCAATTATATTTTGTCCAAATATATAAATAATTAAAGAACCAACATAAACAAATAAATTAAAAATATAAAACATTATTGGCTTTTCTTTTATTTTCATTACAACTAATACAATAATAGCCATTATGATATTTATAATTAATCCAATAAAAATTAAACTATTAAAGTATTGATTAACCAAAGCTCTTCCAATTACATTTTCACTAGTTGCAACATATTCACTAATAAAAGAATAAATAAATGTTGCTTTATACATTACATAAAAGGTAATAACTGACATTATTAAATGAAATACTTTAAAGTATTTAATAAAAAATGCATAAGGTTTACGAAATACCATAAAATTCACCTATCCTATTATACATATATAGTATATCTTAATTTTAATAAAAAAAAAAGTCTAAAATGACTTTTTTTTTAAATTTCTTATTTGGTACCAGCCAAGGGACTTGAACCCTTATGATGTTACCATCGGTGGATTTTGAATCCACTGCGTCTACCATTCCGCCAGGCTGGCATGTGTTAATTATAACACATTTCGTTTTGTTATTCTATATTTATCTTTAATTTTCTTTATATTTTGATTCAAATAAATCTTTTTCATCATCACTTTCTTCAATTTCAACTAGTTTTGGTAATTCCTCTTTAGATCTTAAACCAAAATAATCTAAAAAATAATCAGTAGTAACATAAAGATTAGGTTTTCCTGGTAAATCTGATTTTCCTGCTTCTTTAATTAAATTCTTAGAAAGTAATTTTCTAATTATATAACTACTTTCAACTCCACGAATTTCATCAATTTCTACTCTTGTAATTGGTTCATTATAAGCAATAATAGCTAAAGTTTCTAATGCAGATTGACTTAATATTGAGGATTGTTCTTTAGTTACTAAATTTTGATAATATTTACTATGTTCACTTTTAGTAACTAATTTTAATTTATTACCTAGTATTTCTAATTTAATTCCCCGCTTAGGATTACTATAATTACTTTTTAATTCAGTAATCAATTCATTTAATTTTATTTCATCAATATTCATTATTTCTAATAAACTATCAAATGATATTCCTTCACTACCATTTATAAATAATAAACCTTCTAAAACACCAACTAATTCCACAATATCACTCCTTAATTGAAATAAGTATTGATGAAAAATTATTTTCTTGTACTACATTTATTTCTTGTTTTTTTATTAAATCTAATATCGATAAAAATGTTACAACAATATAATCTTTTTTATATACATCAAATAATTCTTCAAATTTAACTTTTTTCTTTTTTAATAAAATATTTTTTATTTCAACATTTCTTTTACTAACTGAATATTCTTTTTTAGTAATTTTTGTATTTAATGGTTTTTCTTTTTGTTTACGAACTAAAAATTTATTTAATGCATCTATTAATAAATTTATATCGTATTCTTCTTCTATAACTTCTTGTTCCTGATAATTTCTTAAATCTTCTGGCTTCTTCGTATAAAATTGCTTACGATTTAATTCTAAATCTTCGAATAAACTACTCATTTCTTTATACCGTTTATATTCTAATAAACGATTAATTAAATTTTCTTTTGGATCTTCTTCATAATCATCTTCACTATTTTGTTTATTAGGTAAAAGTGAGCGTGATTTCATTTCGATTAATTCTGCGGCCATTATCAAATATTCACTTGCAATATCTAAATTCATTTTTTCCATTGTTTCAATATAATTTAAATATTGTTTAGTTATTTCATCAATTCTTATTTCTGTTATTTCCATTTTTGATTCTTTTATTAAATGTAATAATAAATCAAGTGGACCTTCAAATTCATTTATAACAATTTTATACTCCATATAAACCACCTTACACTTTTTAATTATATCATAATTTTTTATAATTTAAATTATTAATTAAAATATGATATAATTATTTTGGTGAATTAAATGAAACAATTTTTAATGCGTGATGAAAATTTTATTTGTGAATATTGTAATAATAATGTTAATAAATTAGGTTATACTGCAAGAGATCATTGTCCTAATTGTTTATATTCAAAACATGTTGATATTAATCCTGGTGATAGAGCTAATGAATGTAAAGGCCTATTAAAACCTATTGGTATTGAAAAATTTAAAGATACTTATAAAATTATTTATAAATGTGAAAAATGTGGAGAAATACATAAAAATAAAATGGCTGATGATGACAATATGGATTTAATTATTGAATTATCTAAAAATGGAAATTAAGAAAAAACATATCGTAGTAAATCGATATGTTTTTATAATTTATCTGTTGCTTTTGCACTCATGTTTAAATCAGCTAAATTTCCTTTTAAATATGCATAATATGCAGCTGCTCCAATCATAGCAGCATTATCTGTACAATATTTTATTGGTGGTACACATAAATTAATATCATTTTCTAAACATTTCTTTTCTAATGAAGAACGTAATCCTTTATTAGCTGCAACACCACCTGCTACAATTAAATTTTTTACATTATATTCTTTAAGTGCTCTTAAAGTTTTTTTAGTTAATATTTCAACAACGCGATTTTGAAATGAAGTTGCTAGATCAGCTACTCTAATCTCATTTCCTCTTTGATCTTCATTATGTGCAATATTTATTACAGCACTTTTTAAACCACTAAAACTAAAATTATAGGAATCATCATCAAGTGGTAAAGGAAGATTATAAGTATCTTTACCCTCATGAGCTAATTTATCAACTCGTGGCCCACCGGGATAAGCAAGATTCATTACTCTAGCTGCTTTGTCATAAGCTTCACCTACTGCATCATCCAATGTTCCACCTATTTTTTCGAATGAATAATCTTCTTTCATATAAACTAATTCTGTATGACCACCACTTACTACAAGAGCAATTAAAGGAAATTCTAAACGTTTTACAAGATTATTTGCATAAATATGCCCAGCAATATGATGAACAGGAATTAATGGTTTATTATAAATATAAGCTAGTGTTTTTGCAGCTTGAACACCAACCAATAAAGATCCAATTAACCCTGGTCCATAAGTTACACCAATAGCATCTATATCTGCCATTTCCATTCCTGCATCCTTTAATGTTTTTTCAATTACAATTGTTATATTTTCAATATGATGACGACTAGCTATTTCTGGTACAACACCACCAAATGTCGCATGTATATCCATTTGTGTTAAAATTGTTGTGGCAATTTCTTCAACACCATTTTTTATAATAGCAACACTTGTTTCATCACAACTTGATTCAATTGCTAATATAGTCATATCTTTCATTTTATCAACTTCCTTACCATTAATATTCCATCTTCATTTTTATAGTAATTAGATCGTATAGCAACTTCACTAAATCCCATTTTTTTATAAAAATTTTGTGCTGGAATATTACTTTTTCTTACTTCCAAACTAACAGTTTCTACATTATCTTGAATTAATATAGTAAACATCTCATTTATCAAGTCAGTAGCAATATTTTTATTACGACATTCTTTTTTTACACATATGTAATCAATTTCTGCTCTTTCATACATAACACTATATAAAAGAATTCCTACAATATTTTCATCTTTTGCACATACTAACTTTCTTGAAAAAGAATTTTCCTGTGGAAAACTTATATTAAATTCATCTTTAAGCATTTTTTCCACAGAATTATAATCACTAGTTTGATACTTTCGAATCATTTTTGTGTTTTTCCTCAGCTTCTGTTAATTTTAAATAAATTGGATTTACTTCATGAGGGTTTAAACATTTATCATTTATATGTTTTTCCACAATAGTTTTTATATCAATTTGTGGTTTTACAACATCACATTTTAATGTTAAATCATCATA
>CALVVE010000020.1 GCA_944363775.1 uncultured Bacilli bacterium
AGTAAAATACTCTCTTCATTACTACCAACCAAATATTTTTCTTCATGATTAGAATATTTTAATACATAATCATCACGATTTCCCTTAACAATATAACATGTATATTTACTTGTAATTTCTTTGATTAAATTAATAACCTCATTAGCATTTAAAAAGTCTGTTACATAATCACCAACAAAGATAAATCCATTAACCCCTCTTTTTAAAGCATCATTATAACAAGCTTTGAAAGCTTCAATATTTCCGTGTATATCTGAAAAGCATGCATATTTCATTTTATTACCCCTATTTAATTCTTTCTATTTTTTCTAATTTATAATCATCACCATTTTTAGTAAATGTATATTGGTAGTTGTGTAAATGTTTATAATTATAAAAAGCAAATTCACTTAAAGTACTAACTGTATCAACGTATGTTAAATCATTTTCTTCCATAGAATCATAAACATTATAAATAATTTGATTATCCTCATTTTTTTCTGGCACTAAATAAGCCATTTCTTCTACAAATGTTACGGTGTCATTTTCCTTTGTTGCACTTACTAATTTAGTTTTAATAATTGCAACATCACTAGTATTACAACTAGTACTTCCTTCAGTATAGTATAAATCTTTATCACTATCATAAACTATATTTCCATAATCACAAAAATAAGCTAGTGAAGGATCAATACTTTTATCTTCAAAATCACCATTCTCGCCAAATACTTTTTTTATTGTATCACGCATTACCTTACCAGTAATTTCAATAGGTTTGCTAGAACCTTCTTCATATGTAAGGGTTTTATTTAAAAATAATTCATTTATAGCAGTTAAAATTTTAACTTCTGAACTAATATTTTCGTTTGTATAAGAATCTTCATTATAATAATAACCATATAACTTATCTAAAATGCGTAACGAATTATCATTAACTGGTGTAGTAAAAACATTATATCTATTATAAAGTTTTTGAATTAATGAATCGGTAACAGATACTTCGTTAGTTTCTTCTTCATTGTTATTATTATTAACAAAATACTTATATCCAAAATAACCACCAATTACAATTAATACCAATAAAAAAACAATGACAAACTTTGGCCAGTTTACTTTATTAATATCTTCTTCATAAAAACTATATTCTTCGTCCATAATTACCTCCTGTATTATTAATATTATATCATGGATATTTTAAAAAAACTAGTATCTATATATAGAAAAAACATGTATCTTTACATGTTTAATATTTACTCTTTAATGTCTCTACAATTTTCTTCAAATTATTACTATTTGCCCCTTTAACAACAAATAATACATGACTAAAGTTATTATTTATAAAATATTCTTTTAAAGATTCTAAACTATCAAAATAATAACTAGACTTATTTATTTTTTTAATAATTTTAGTTTCCTCACCAATTAAGAATACTTCTTTATTTTTTATTTTTTTTAAAACTTTTGCAAGTTTCTTGTGATATAAAATACTATATTTACCTAACTCTTTCATACTACCTAATATTATTATTTTCTTTTGATCATATAATTTAATATTTTTTAATAATTCTATAACTGATTCATATGAAGCGTTATAACAGTCATCAATTAAAATATTATCTTTTTTCAAAATAATTTTTTGTTGTCTTGATTTAAAACTTTCTAATCTTTTTACTTTATTTTCAATATCTCTAATATCAATATTTAAAAATAAACAACATTCTATAACTAATAAAAGATTATCAATCATTCCTTTACTAAATAATGGTATATTAAATTCATAATCTTTATTATTATAAGAAAAAATAATTATAGAATTATCTTTTAAACAACAAAGTTGTCTAAGTTCAATTATACTATTACGATTATAAGTTTTATAAACTTCAATATTTTTCTTTTTTACTTTACTAAGTAGCTTATCATCACCATTTAAAAATAATACTCCTTCAGTCATAAAATGTGTAAGAGCTAGTTTTTCTTTAAATATATTTTTCTTACTTCCAAAATTACCAATATGAGAAGTTCCTATATTAGTAATAATTACAATATCTGGCTTTACAAGACCAGCAATCTCTTCCATCTCACCAGAATGATTACTTCCACATTCAACAATTAATATTTGAGTATTTTCTTTTAAATTTAATAATGTTAAACTTACACCAATCTTATTATTATAATTTTTTTCATTACATACTACTTTATATTTATCTTTTAAAATATAATTAAGTATTTCCTTAGTAGATGTTTTGCCACAACTTCCAGTTATTCCTATTACAACACCTTTAAATTGATTACGATAATATTTAGCAATTTCAAAAAAAGCTTCATTAGTATCATTAACCATAATAACAGGAATTTTTGTTTTTATTTTTATAGGTTTAGAAATTATAATGCATGAAGGTTTTTTCTTTAAAGCTTTTTTTATAAAATTATGTCCACCTAAATTTTTACCTTTAAAAGCTAAAAACACTTCCCCTTTTTTTAAAGTACGTGTATCAATACTAATCTTACCTATTTTTTTATTTTTTACTTTTCCTACAAATTTACCATCAACAATTTTATTTAATAATAAAAGATCCATACAATCACCTAATATATATTATGATTAATTACCATTTTGGTGTTTTAAAGAAGCTTTAATAAAATTTTTAAAAATTAAACAAGAATTTTTATCATAGCTAGTCATAGATTCTGGGTGCCACTGAACACCAATATAAAAATCTTTATTACTATCTTCAACTCCTTCTATTATTCCATCAGAACTAATAGAATTTACTTTTAAATCTGTGCTTATAATATAATCTTTATGGCGACTATTAACTAAAATATTATCATTATTAAAAATATTATATAATTTAGTTTCTTTTAATATTTGATTATTATGAACATATAATTCATTACTTAAATGATTATCAACATGTCCCATCTTACCATTGAATATATAAGACATTAACTGCATACCTAAACAAATTCCTAAAGTAGGAATATTATTGTTATAAGCATATTTGGCAATAAATTCGTCATACTTATAAAAATCATCTCCACCTTGTAAAATTATTCCATCACAAAGTTTTAAAATGTATTCTAATTCTTTTTTTGACTCTTCATTTAATTCATCATTATAATTGTTTAAAATAGGTGGAATAATCATAATTGGTAAACCACCAAATTCTATTATTACATCACTTACTTTTTTATATGTAGCAAGAACATCACGAGCACTTTCATTCTTCATCGGTCTACTAACAATTCCAATAATTGGTTTCACTTTATCACCTAGAAAATTATATTGTTAAATTAGTGAGAATATGAAAAAAAATAAGAATTTTATCTTATTTTTTACATATATTTATTCATTGTTTTCATCATTTGATTTACTTGTTTTTGGCTAGGAGTACGTCCCATTTGACTCATCATAGCTCTAATCATTTGTTCATTCATTGGTGGATTTTTCTTAATATATTTCTTCATATAATTACGAGCAATAAAGAAACCAGCAACTAAACCGACAATTAAACCACCTACAATTTGTAGTAAATCTATTAAAAATGCTCCCCAGTTCATAGTTACCTCCTTACATAAAGTATTTTACTATAAAACTAGTTCTTTTTCAAGATATTATATTTACTTAACAAAAGATTTATGATAAGAATTTAACCAAAAATAATCTTTATTTTCAAAGTCAACAACAAAAAATCTACGATCATAAATATTTAGTATATTCAAAATATTTGGTAAATTAACATTAGTATGAATTACAATACAAGAGTTTCTAATTATTAAAATTGATTTCTCATTTAATTTTTTATTAATAAATAAATATTTACGTTTATTATTAGTTATATAAAAACGATAATTTAAATAATTAGCTAAATAATTAACTTGAATATTTTCACATAAAATTTGATAAAGAGATAAGCCATAACTATAATTATTTAGTCTTACTTTACTCATGTTTTTTAATAATATAAATAACATTTTGGGTTTATCTTTTACTTTTTGATAGGCTTTCTTTTTGATACAAAATAAATAATATGTACGCATACCATCACCTATTATATTTATGAACAAAAAAAATAAGAATAATCTTATTTTTAATTTAAAATATTTAAAATTCTTGATTTTATTGACTCATAATCAAAATTACAATTTTTAAGTACCTCATCTTTTGTTCCACTAGCTCCAAAATTATCTACAGTAATTAAATATTTATCATTATAGACAAATCTGTGCCATCCAAAAGATGAACCAGCTTCAATGACAATTGTTCTTACCCCTTCTGGAAGTATTTCTTTTTGATATTCATTACTTTGTTCTAAGAAACGTTCCATACAAGGCATACTTACAACTCTTAAATCAAGTTTATGACTTTGATATAATTGTTCAGCAATTAAACATGCTTTATGAACCTCTGTTCCTGTTGCAATTAAAACGCCGTGTAATTGTTCGCACTCTTTATGAATAATATATGCCCCTAAACTAACTTCGTTTCTTTTACTTGTAGGAAGTACAGGCACAGCATCTTTGCTTACTATTAACGCACTAGGTTTATCATTAATACTTAAAATGTCATTCCAAGCTCCAAGTAATTCATTTTCATCACATGGGCGATACACATTTAGGTTTGGTGTACTTCGAAGCATTGCCAGTTGCTCAATTGGTTGATGAGTTGGTCCATCACTACCAATACTAATTGAATCATGAGTAAATATATATGTAACTGGTAAGTGCATTAATGCCGACATACGTATTGCAGGTTTTAAATAATCACTAAATACTAAGAACGTTGAATTAAATGGTCTAAAATTAGTTAACGCTAAACCATTAGAAATAGCTCCCATTGCATGTTCTCTAACACCATACCATATATTACTACCATTATAACTATCTCTTGTTACATCTTCTTTATTGCTTAAATAAACTTTAGTTGAACTACGTAAATCGGCACTACCACCAATAAAGTTTGGTAAATGAAGAGCAATTTCATCCATAATTTTTTGATTAGTAACACGCATTTCCTCTTTATCATCTTTAGATAATTTAGATGGAAATTTACAAACATCTACTAAGAAACTATTTCTTTTAAAAATATAATTTAATTCACTGCTATTACCACCTAAAACATTATTAACAAATTCACGATATTCTTTTGCCCATTCATCATATTTAGCTTTACTATGAGATTGAATTTCTGTACGAAAGTTATTTACTGCTCGTTCTGAAACAATAAAAGGTTTAGTACTCCAACCTAACTTTTGTTTTAATTGTAGAATATCTTCAGGTGTTAAAGGTTTACCATGAACTTCATTAGTTCCAGCTAACAAAGATCCATCACCAATTGTTGTCCTGATTTCTATAATTGATGGTTTATTTTCTTCTTTTGCTTTAGCAATAGCTTTATCAATTTCTTTTATATCATTTCCATTAGAAACTAAATCAGTATGCCATCCGTAAGCTTTAAAACGATCTAAAACATTTTCGTTAAATGCATAATTTGTACTACCATCCAAACTTATTTTATTAGAATCATATAATACTATTAAATTATTTAGTTTATAAGTTCCCGCCAAAGATGCCGCTTCACTAGCAACACCTTCCATTAAATCACCATCACCACATAAGCAATAAATATTATGATCAAATATTTTTTCTTTAACAGCATGACCAAATGTTCCTTTACGATTTAAAAAATATTTACTTTCAATAATTTTATCGCCTAAAGCCATACCTACTGCCATTGCAAGTCCTTGACCAAGTGGCCCAGTTGAAGCATCAACACCAGGAGTAACACCATATTCCGGATGCCCTGGTGTCTTTGATCCAAGCTTACGGAAATTCTTTAAATCATCAATAGTTAGTGGATATCCAGCCATATAAAGTGTTGCATAAAGTAATGCAGAACCATGACCAGCACTCATAACAAAACGATCACGGTTAAACCAAGTTAAATCATTTAAGTTCATATTCAAATGTTTTGCGAACACTGTATAAATTATAGGGGCTGCTCCTAAAACAATACCAGGATGACCACTTTTAGCTTCATTAATCATGTCTATTCCTAAAGCTTTTATATTATTAATAATTTCTTGTTCCATTAAATACACCTCTTTATTCTTTTAATATTATAACAAATAAATTAATTTTTATAAAGGGTTTATTGTATTATATACAATTTCTGTACTTTCTTCTAAATTTTCTTCTTGTTCAACTTTTTTTTCATTTACTCCGTTCATATAACTAATTGTTACTACCAAAATCATAAATCCTATAATACTTTTGTTTTTTAATAATTCTTTCATACTATCACTCCTTCAACATCATAATCATATCACAAACATTTGTTCGTGTCAATGTATTTTCGAACAAATGTTTGACTTTTTCTGTAAAGTGTGTTAATATATATGTGTATTAAGGAGGTTTTTATGGAAAAATTAACAAAAAGGCAAGAAGAAATTCTAAATTATATTAAAGAATATATTGTCAATCATGGTTACCCTCCAACAGTTCGTGAAATTGGTGCTGATTTAGGGGTATCTAGTCCAGCTACGATACATGCACACTTAAAAAACTTAGAAGAAAAAGGGTTTATATTAAAAAAAGAAACTAAAAATCGAGCAATTGAATTATTAGTTGATAATGAATATGCTCATAAAAACAATAATACAATTGAAGTCCCACTACTAGGTAAGGTTACTGCTGGTAGTCCAATTGAAGCAATAGAAAGTCCAAATGAATATTTTGACTTACCTGCTTATTTAGTTCCAAATAATAAAGAAGTATTCACTCTTACTGTTAGTGGTGAAAGTATGATTAATGCCGGAATTTTAGATAATGATATTCTTATTGTTGAAAAGAAAAATACAGCAAGAAATGGTGAAATTGTTGTTGCTATGAATGAAGATAATGAAGCAACTGTAAAGACTTTTTATAAAGAAAACGGATATTTTAGATTACAACCTGAAAATGATACTATGGATCCTATTATATTAAATAATGTTTATATTTTAGGAAAAGTTATTGGTTTATATCGTAAAATATAAAATAAAAAACTTTAAAGTGAATAAACTTTAAAGTTTTTTATTACCTTTATTTAAAAGTGATTCTTCTAATTCATGATATGTTTTTAAATTTAAATTTAAGGAATTCCAAAGTTCTTTTATTTTAGGACTAGCACCTAAATGACCATAATAAATCATATATTTATACCATTTAGCAAATTTTTTAGATATTTTTTCTATTTCTGAAATTAATGGAAACCTATTTATTTTATTAACTACACGGCATACTGCACTAATATAAGACATAGCTTGTTTTTCATCCATACGTTTAAAATAATTATTTATTTCTACTATATTCCATGGCATTCCTAAATAATCTAACTTTTTAGCAAAATTATAATCTAATTTATTATTTCGATATGAATCTGCATAATGATATAACATTCTTCTAAACCAAGCATCATGAAAATCTTCTTCTTTTGTTATAAATAAAGTTCCATATTTATCATAATAAAATAAAGCTTTTTCATAAAATTCATCATTTTTACTTTTATTTTTATTTAAATTATTATCCCATGAAATATCATACTTAGATAATGCATTATAAATTCTTTCAGGTAATGTATTAATATTATTTTTATGGCGCCATGTATTAATCCAAGATTGAATATTCTTTTCAAGTTCATTTTTAGGATAAACAATGTTAATTGTACCATGTTCTTTATAATATTCATCAATTACTTTGAGATGTGAATCATTTATATAATCATGAACATTCCATATCATCCCAATATCTTCTAGTAATTTAATTTGATTTGGGGTTAAAGTATTATTTTTATAATGCATTCTTAAAGCTGCAATTCTAGACCCTAATTTAATATTATCTATTTCATAATTTGAAGGAATTAATAAATTACCAT
This sequence comes from uncultured Bacilli bacterium, assembly GCA_944363775.1. Lineage (GTDB taxonomy): Bacteria > Bacillota_I > Bacilli_A > RF39 > UBA660 > Pelethosoma. The sequence continues at coordinate 7,895 of CALVVE010000020.1, forward strand.
ATTTTTCATAATATTTTTTTGCATAGTTATAAATTTTTATAAAAGTTTTATCATTCATATTACACACCTACAAATCCCATATAAATAATGAATAATGTATAAATTAAAGTTAAAATAACACCATTAATCTTTTCACTAGTTGTAGATTTATAATTTACACCAACAGCCATTGTAACTAAAACACCACCTATTAATCCCCCAATATGAGCAGCATTATTAATTCCAGGTAACATAAATCCAATCATTAAGTTTAATATTATTAATGGAATTATTTGTGATTTAACAACGTTTCCTAAATATACACGATAGTGATATCCAAAATATAATAATGATCCTAAAAGTCCAAATATAGCCCCACTAGCTCCAGCACTTAATCCCCCATCGCCTGGAAATACCATTGATAGTAAATTACCGGAAATAGCACTAAATAAATATATAATTAAAAATTTAGTTTTACCAAAGAAACTTTCAAGTTGTGGCCCAATTACATATAAAGAATACATATTACATAATAAATGTGTAATACCAATATGTAAAAAGGCACTTGTTATTAATCTAAAATATTCTCCATCTAATATAGCAAGTTTACTAAAAGCCCCAAACTTAAATAACGTATAAGAATTAGTACTACCATTTCCAAAAACATACATAGCAATAAAAACAATTACATTTAGAATAATTAAAGCTGATGTAACAATTGGTTTTTTAGGTGTAAAAATATCTTCTGCTTCACGTGCAGCTTGTTCATTTTTCTTACCAATATCATTTGTAATTTTCATAAATAACTCCATTCCCTCTTCTTTAAAATTTGTTTCTTTACTAATATCAGGAAAAACTTCTAATAACATATGATGATTTTTTATATCATTTATATCTTTTAGTCTAACACAACTAATATTACCAACTTGTTCTTCTGAATCAATTGTAACATTATCACCAATATTTAAGAAAATACTCATAACATTCATAGAAAATGAAAATGTTTTTCTTTTAATTCTTTTGGTAATTTGTTTAGTTTTTAATATATCATATTGTAATTGTTCATCATTATGAATATAATTTGTAACAATTCGAACAATTTTATAATCACTATTTAAGTTTTCTAACCAAATTTCATTTTGAGCACCATGTAAAATAATTGGTGAATATTCTTGTTCAGTTATAAAATAATGCAACAATTTCATAACAATCTCATTCATTTGATCTGTTAATTCTATCTTCATAACAAAACCTCCCGTATATTTTTAATTTTTTTTCATATATATTAATAGGTGACATATGAAAAAATTACTACTATTTATTTTATTTTTAATACCTTGGTATTTAGGTTTAAGTATACTTCCTATTAATACAGCTTATTATTATAGTCTAAAAACACCTTTTTTTATTTCAACCCCAATTGTTCTTACTAGTTGGGGAATAATATACATATTAAATTCTTATATATCTTCATCTATTATTAAAGAATATAATTTTAAATATAGTAAAGAATATCTTCGTAGTTTACTATTTAATTATATTGTAAACTTAAGTTTTCTTTATTTCTTCTTTTCTTTAAAAAGTTTATTTTTAAGTTTTACTTGTAGTGTAATTATTTTTATTAGTACATTAATTATGTATTATGAAATACAAGAATTAAAACCTAATTTAAAATATTATCTTTGTTTTTATTTAGGTATAAATTTAATAACTATAACTTATTTATTAATTTTATTATTTTCTAATCTTTAAAATGTTCTAATATATTAAGAAATGATTCTGGAAGTTCACTTTCAAATATCATTTCTTTTTTTGTTCTTGGATGAATAAATCCTAGAACACTTGCATGTAGACATTGTCCACTATCATCTATTAATTTGCGTTTTCCATATACTGGATCATTAACAATCGGATGTCCAATATAATTCATATGAACTCTTATTTGATGTGTTCTTCCTGTTTCTAGAACGCATTCAATTAAAGTAGCATTCTTATATCTTTCTAAAACTTTAAAATGTGTAATTGCTTCTTTACTATTTTCACTTGTTACTGTTTGTTTCTTACGATCTTTTGGATCTCTTCCAATTGGGGCATCAATAGTTCCTGTATCATGGTTAATTACACCCCAAACTAAAGCTGTATATTTTCTTTTAGTTGTTTTATTAGCTAACTGTTCTGCTAAATCCGCATGAGCTTCGTTATTCTTAGCAACCATTAATAAACCTGTTGTATATGCATCAATTCGGTGAACAATTCCTGGACGAAATTCACCATTAATATCACTTAAACTTTTTGAGTGATATAAAAGTCCATTTACTAAAGTGTTTGTAGGATTACCTGGGGCTGGATGAACAACAACACCATTTTCTTTATCAACAACAATAACATCATCATCTTCATAAACAATTTTTAAATTCATATTAACTGGTTCTAAATTCATTTCTTCAGGAACATATTCTCCTACTTCAATATTATCTCCAACTTTAACACGATAACTATTTTTTTCAAGTTTATCATTTACTTTAATCAATTCTTGTTCAATCATTTTTTGAACTTTACTACGACTTATATCACATGTTTTCATAACAAATTGATCTAAACGAACTTTACTATTTTCTTCCGTTACTATTAGTTTTTTCATTTATCTCACCTCTTATCTCATTTATAATAATTATTAATACTCCAAGTACAATACAAATATCAGCTAAATTAAAAACTGGGAAATTATAACCAAATATTTTAAAATCTAAATAATCTATAACTCTTCCAATAAAAATTCGATCCCATAAATTACCTAGTAATCCACCTATAAATAAACTATAAGCTATAACTTCTATTTTATTTAGCTTTTTATTAAAAATAAAGTAATAAAATATAAAAAATAATACTAATAGAGCAATTAAAATTAAAATAATTTTATTACCACTTAATATATTCCAAGCAGCTCCATCATTTTCTACATAAGTTATATTAAAAAAATTAGCAATTACATTTATTGTTTCATTTAAAACTAACTTACTTCTAATAATAAATTTTAATATTTGATCAAATACTAAAACAATAAGACTTAAAAGAGCCACTTTTTTCATATATTTCACCATGCATAATTATACCACAAAGACAAAAAAAGACCAAATAGTCTACTCGTTTAATGTGACAACTGTTTGATCATTTTCTACCCATATTACATTAGTAACGTTTTGATTTTTTAAGTATTCTTTTCCATCTTCTAAAGATAAAGTATAAAGTTTATAAGCAATAAGTGAAGACTCAACAAAATCATTATTTATAACACTAACACTTAAATGTTTTTGATAAGGATATTTAGTTGTAAAGTCAATTAATGATGTATAACTAATACCATCAATAACACTATTATCACTCATTCCTATATTATAAACACTAATATTATTACCAGTTATTGTTTTAAAATATTGATTAGTAACTGGCATATATAAAGCAATATTAAACTTATCTTCATAATGTTTGCCAACACTAACATTACCATTATAATTAATCATATAAGATTCATCTTTTAAATATGTTTCGATCTTTTCAATAATAAAAGTTGGCATAATCATATCTAAATTTAAATCAAAATTACTAGATTCTAAATAACTATTATCTAATAATTCAATTTTACTACTATTCTTAAAATCACTTAATTCATTATTTGTAGGTATTTTAGATTTTTCTAAATTATCTTTCCAAACTTCAATTAAACTATTATAATTCCAAAGCAATTCATAATCATTTACTAATTTAATCATTTCATACATATTACTAGACACTTTAATTTTACCACTTTTACTATTTATACTTTCTAATTCATTACTATATTTTAATTCTAATTTTTGCATCTTATCGATTATTTCATTTAACTTTTTAGTTTTATTTTCTTTACTATATATTGTTATTTCACAATTTTTATTAAAAAAAGTAAACTTTTCACTATATTGTTTCAAAGTATTTTTATTTAAAATAAAGAAAAACACTAATAACAATAATATTACAATACTAAAAAATATAATTCTTTTTTTCATTAAATAAAACCTCTAAACATATTAAAATTAACATATAAATAAAAAATTAAAACTAAAGCTAAAATTTCTATACCAATACAAATAAATGGTGGAATTAAACTATTTTCTCTAAATTGTTTTTTAAAGAAATATACAAAAATAAAATTAGTAAAAAATCCATAAATAATACTTCTAAATAATAGCAATAGCATCATCAAAAATAATGGTCCAGAAAGACCTCTAAAAATAACTATATAATATTCAAAAAAAGATAAAGAAATATTAGAATAAACTAAGTTTACAAATTTAATTATTAAAAACATATTAATAAAACTTAATATAGACAAAATACTTCCAAAAAGATAATAACCTTTATATAAATAATAATAATTTGTAAAAAAGAAAGCTCCTGCATTAAATTTTCTTTCAATAAATTTATCATAGTCATTACTTGGCTTTTCAACAACTGGTTGTTTTATTTGGTATTCTTGATTATCTTTTTTCATATAACCACATTTCATACAATAATTATCTTGCATAATGATTCCACATTTAGGGCACTTCATATTATCACCAAATATATTTTATCATTATAAGATTATTTTTACAAGAATTACATCTTCCCCTATTTTTTCTATTTGGGGCCACCTTACTTCTATTTCATTAGCAGATGAGAACATAGATACAAAAAATTTAGATTTTTCTACAATTAAAGATTCTAAATGTCCTTCCATATTAATATTTACATCTATTATATTACCTACTTTTTTACCATCTACTACATTTACTACATCTTTACTTTGTAAGTCTGAAAGTCGCATACAACCACCTATAATAATTTATGTTTTAACTAAAAAAAAAAGAATTAAATTCTTTTTTCTCTATATAAATCTCTAACTTCAGCAAGTGCTTCATGAGTACCTACATCATAACAGTTTCCTTTAAAACGATAAGCATAAACTGGCATCATTTTATATAAATACTCAACTAAATATCCTGGAGCATCAGGGTTATTTCCTTCTTCTAAATATGTTCTAATAACATCTAATACTTCTTTAGGATAAATATAAGTTGCATATACCCCAATATTACTTTCTGGGTGCAATGGTTTTTCCACTAGATTAACAATTCTATCATTTTCATCTAATTTAGCAACTGCAAATCTTCTTAATGTTTCAATATCATCTAATTCTTTAGAGCAAACAATTGGTGCTTGTTTTGTGTGATAATAAGAGATAACATCTTTTAATGAATAATCAAACAAATTATCTCCAGCAATAATAATAACATCATCATTAATATTTTTATTATTAATTACATAACTGATATCACCAATTGCTCCAAGTCGATCATCATTAGATGTTGTATGATCATTTATTACCTCAACTTTTTTACTGAACTTATTATTTTTAGCCCAAGCATCAAAATGTTCATAATAACGATCATTACTTATTAAATAAATTTCATCAACCTCTTTAATTTCTTCTACTTTCTCAACAATATAATTTAACATTGGTTTTCCTTCTTCTATTTCTAGAAGTGCTTTAGGAAAGTTTTTTGTAAGTGGTAATAATCTAGTTGCATATCCTGCACATAATAAAATACATTTCATAATACCCTCCTTATTATGTACCAACATTATATCATGAATAAAAATATAAGTAAATCAAAGAATCATTTTCTTAATATTATCAATACCATTTTTCTCAAGTCGTGAGATTTGTGCTTGACTAATACCAATTTCATCAGCCAGTTCCATTTGTGTTTTTCCAACTAAATACCTAGAAACAATTATATAACGTTCTTTTTCTTTTAATTTTTTTAAAGCTTCTTTTAAAGAAAGTTTTATGTCATAATCATATAAATCATTTTTATGATCAGCGATTTGATCAGCAAGATAAATTGTATCACCACCATCATTATATATTGGTTCATGCATACTTATAGTATCTTTTAAAGATTCTAAGGCATTAGTAACTTGATATTCAGTTACTCCAAGTGTTTTGGCAATCTCACTATTTGTAGCTTCACGATTTTCTTCATTAATTATTCTTTCTTTTTCTTTTAAAGCTTTATAAGCAATATCTTTAATACCACGAGAAATTCGAATACTATTATTATCTCGTAAATATCTTTTAATTTCACCACTAATCATAGGTACGGAATAAGTACTAAAACAAACATCATAACTTAGATCAAAATTTTCAATTGCTTTTATTAAACCAATACAACCAATTTGAAATAAATCATCCATATTATCAGTACGATTACTAAATTTTTTTAAAATACTTAGAACAAGTTTTAAATTACCTCTTACTAATAAATCTTTTACTTCTTTATTACCACTTTTATATTCTTTAAATAATCGTTCTTGTTCTTCTTTACTTAAGACTTCAATATTCGCAGTATCCACGCCACATATTTCAACTTTGTGTCGTGCCATAAAAAAACTCCCTTCAATCATATAATGATTAAAAAGGAAGTTTTTATTCATATTAAATAAATTTTTTCTTAGAAACAAGTAATAAAGCAAATACGACTGCTGTAAGAGGTAAATAATTAGTTTTACTGTTTACACCAGTTTTTGGTGGTAAAATTGTATCTTCTTCATAGAATGTTGAACCAATTGGTAGGTCAGTATCATCTGTAATTTCAATACTACCTACACCATAATGACTTACTTCAAAGCTTGGTTCTGTATAATCAATTGTTAAATTATAATATTCTGGCAATAATGCCCCAGCAAATGCTACATACTCTGTATTAACATAGTGTTTTGTTATAGTATAACTTATTTCTAATTTATCAATTATCTCTATTTTTTTAGTTACCTTTGTATAATCAAATGAATATTTTTTATTTACTATTTGACTTGAAACAATAACATTAACTACATACTTAGTTGTCCCATTTTCAAATTGTCCATAATTTAAATGAGATATTTTATCTTTATCACAATTCATTACAATATTATTACCATTATCAACAAAAGTATAAGTTCCCCAATTATTAGCAATATAACTTAAATCAAATGAATTATAACCACTAATAAATTCAAAATGTTCAATATTACCTTCTGAAGTTGAACCATCAACATTATTAGCTAAATAATAACTATTAATAAATTCTTGTTGTTGTTCTGCTGTTAAAGTGTTTTCAGTCCATATAGCAACAGTTCCACTACCTTGTTTAATTAAAATATAATTATTATCTTTAGAAATTTCATATGTTGATCTACTTTCATCTATTTTTTCTACTGTTTTTACAGTTGTACTATCGCCACTACTTTGTTCATCAATATAATAACTTTCAATTGTGTAACTAGAATTTTTTAATTCTTCTAAATAATTTAAAGCTTCTTCTTTTGTATTAAATTCTTTAACAAAATTATCATATTTTTGTGTAATTTCTTCTTTTTCTTTTATATTAGTTGTTTTTACAACATT
>CALVVE010000021.1 GCA_944363775.1 uncultured Bacilli bacterium
AAATAATTTATAAATAGTTCAAATAATGTAGATTTACCACATCTTTTTATACCAGTTACAACCTTAATTAAATCTTTGTCTTTAAATCTTTTTAATTTTTCAAGATATTCTGTTCTCTCTATCATTTTTTTCACCCAAAATAAGTATATATTAAAAGCTTACAAAAGTCTAGTTTCGAAAATATTTTTCCAAAAGTGTAGAATAATAGTTTGTTTTGGAAACAAGTTTTTTCCACAGAAAAAAAGAACACTTTATTAAAAAATGTTCTTAAATTACATTTCACTTGTGTATAACTTCTTATATATATCACTATTTTTAATTAATTCTTCATGTTTTCCACAGGAAACTTCTTTTCCACCATGAATAACATGAATCTCATCCGCATCAACTATTGTGGATAATCTATGAGCAATTATAATAATTGTATGATTTTTTACTAAATTATCAATTGTCTTTTTAATATATTCTTGTGATTCATTATCTAAAGCACTAGTAGCTTCATCAAATAAAATAATCTTAGTATTTAAAAGTAAAGTTCTCGCAATAGCAATTCTTTGTTTTTGACCACCACTTAAATTAATACCACCTTCACCAATTACAGTATCATACTTATTAGGTAAACTCATAATATATTCATCAATATAAGCTTTCTTACAAACATTTCTAACTTCTTCTAGAGTAACATCTGGTTTTACTAATTTAAAATTATCAAATAAAGACATATTAAATAAGAATGGACTCTGTCTAATAACAGAAATAGTATTACGTAATGATTTTTCAGTTAAATCCTCTATTTTTACACCATCAATTAATATTTCACCACTACTTGCATCAAAATAACGTAATAATAGATTAAATACTGTACTTTTACCATTACCACTTCTTCCTACAATAGCAATCTTACGATTAGGAAGTAACTCCATATTAATATTTTTTAAAACATCATCTTCCTCATCACGATATCTAAATTTTACATCTTTAAAAGTAATTTTACCAACAGGATTTTCAAGTACAACATTTCCAAACTTTTCATCTTTATATAATTTATTGTTTAATATTTCATTTATACGACCAATAGATACAATAACTTTATTATAATTTACAACAAACTCACTTAAACTATCAACAACATAATCAATGCGCCATAAATATGAATTCATCATCATAAATGTTGCATAAACAATATGTCCATTTATAAAATAATAACCACAAGTTGCAATAATAATAAACTCTAAAATAAAATAAATTCCATTATTAATAGCTCGATAATTAACTTCATAATTATTACTTTTTCTTACATTAACAAACATATCTTCAATATATTTAAATAACTTATTCTCAATATTTTCTTTAATACCTAATGACTTAATTTCTCTAATACCTGTAATATTTTCAGTCGCATTTTTTACATAATTATCTCTTTCTTTATTAATTTCTTTTTGTGCTTTTTTAATTTTAGGATAAACTCTATTTGACATTATACCCATTAATAAAGCAAATACAATAACTTCTATACCTAATATATAAGATATAGAAAAAGAAAAAATTAATACTATAATAGCCACAAAAGATCTTGTAATTAAATTAATTATATTATTAAGTAAATTAAGTATTTGTTCAGGATCACGTGATAATCTATTTATAAACTCTCCAACCCCTATTTCTTCAAAAGCAATGGATGGTAAAGAATCTATTTTTCGATATAAATCTTTAGAAACATTTCTAATAAAAGTAATCTCTAAATCTTTATATAATTTATTTCTAATTATATACATAATACAATTAAAGAAAATACAAATAAAATAATAACCAAATAAAATTATTAAAAATAAATCTAATTTTTTAGAAACTAAAGCTTGTAAAGCAAATCCCCAAGTTAACCCATATAATAGTTGTGGGATAATGTCTAATATTAAAATAATTACATAAATAATTAACTTTAATTTTTTATCTTTTAAATAATGTAATATTATTTTCAAATCTTTTATATTATTCTTTTCTTTTTTTACTTCTTTTTCTTTCACAAATTCACCTCCAGACAAATAAAACATTACAAAGTAATGTTTGGAGACTTAAAAGTATATTCTTAAAATACGTGAGAATATACTATCCTAACATTACTATTAATACACAAGTTTTTACATAATTTTATGTTCATATTCTCACTCCTTTCCGCCAACAATATATCATATATATAATTTATTGTCAAAAAAAAGAAACAATTATAACATTGTTCCTAAATATTCAGCAGTACGAACCATTTGTGAACTATAACTCATTTCATTATCGTACCAAGCAACTACTTTTACTAATTGTTTTCCATCTACTTCAAGTACATCTGTTAATAATCCATCAACAAGTGAACCAAAGTGTGAACCAATAATGTCACTTGAAACAATTGGATCTTCTGTATATCCCATAGTTTCATTAGCGTGTTCTTTTAATGCTTTATTGATTTCTTCTACAGTAGTATTTCTTGATAATTCTAAAGTTAAGTCAACAACTGAACCATCAGTAACAGGTACACGCATTGCACTACCATTTAATTTACCAGCAATTTCTGGAATAACTAAACCAATAGCACTAGCAGCTCCAGTTGAAGATGGAACGATATTAGCAGCACCTGCACGACCACGACGTGCTTTAGCTCCTTTTTTATGAGCAACATCTAAAATTGCTTGATCATTAGTATAAGCATGAACAGTAGTCATATAACCCTTTTCAATACCAAATACATCATTTAAAACTTTACATACAGGAGCTAAACAATTAGTAGTACAACTAGCTGCACTAATAACTTGTTCACTACCATCTAATGTATTATGATTTACATTATAAACAATAGTTTTTAAATCTCCCTTAGCTGGAGCAGAAATAATAACTTTCTTAGCACCAGCTTCAATATGAGCCATAGCTGCATCCTTCTTAACAAATTTACCAGTACATTCAAAAACTTCATCAATACCAAGTTCAGCCCATGGTAAATTTCTAGGATCCATTTCAGCATATACTTTTACACGACGATTACCAACAATTAATTCATTACCTTCATAACTAATTTCATCAGTTCTATAATTACGATGAGAAGTATCATATTTTAAAAGATAAGCTAATTGTTCAGCATCAGTTAAATCATTAATTGCAACAACTTCAAATTTTGGATTTTCTTCCATTAAACGAAATACTAAACGTCCAATACGACCAAATCCATTAATTGCTACTTTAATCATTTTATCACCATATCCTTTCATATTAATTTTAATAAATAAAAATGTTTTAGTCAATAACTATAACATTTCTTTACAAAAAAAAACATAATTATTTTTAAACAATTATGTAATTTTTACCCCAATATATATGGGTCACTCTCACTTCCTGTACCTGTTACAAATTCTATCTCGGATTTCAGATTAAGAGACGGGCGGACCCCATTCCCATAACTCGCGTTGCGGTTGCTCACACGACCGCTCCCGCTCACGAGAAACACGTTGCGGGAAATGCCAGCATGAGGGGCAATGGTCCATTGATTTGAGCCATTAAATATCCAGCTATTATTTTTACAATCACTATAACTACTAATATCCCAATTATATAATTCTTTTGCTAAACATGCATTTCTCCCTGTTATAGTTCCTCCGCTAGTTGCAAATCCATAATCACTTGGATACATTAATCCTATATATCCTACCCATTCTGTTGGTCTTCCACTATATACTTTTGTTCCTCGTTCATATTCATACCAATGTTGAGCTAGACCAGTACTTGCTGACTGATAACTGCTTGTTCCACCAAGTTTCCATGTGCTTAATTCTATCATTAATTTTGATTCTTCAGTTAGCCCATTAGAGGAATAAGAACCTGCTCTATTATAGTAATCTCCACTATTTAATAATTGTTGTAAACTTGCAGTACTCCAATCATTTACACTATTACTATCCCATGCAATATCACCAAGTGAATCTTTTCTTATTAATTTCAATTTTCCATCAAAGATTCCTATTATTCTCCATAGTTCATTATTAAACTCAACATAATTATTTGGGTTTGGGCCAATATAACGATATTCTCTTGGTGATGATATTGTTGTTATTTCACCTGTATTATCGATTGCCACTAACCCATTTCCACCATCTAATACATTGGCTTGCAATTTATTGTCTACTAAATATTTTGCAATTCCTTCTAATTCTATTGGCTCAGGTTCAGGTTCTGGTATATCTCCTGAAACTTGAGCAAAGTTTAAAGTAAGTGTTAATTGTTTTGAGTTAGTTGGTATTTCAGTTGCTGACTGATCATATGTTACTATTACTTTAAATGTTTTGGTATCCCCTACATTTAATCTTGTATATCTTGTTATATCTTTTAATTTAAATGTTATATAAGTTGGTGATGCCGCATTGGCTTCATCTATTCCTTCAATACTTTCTAAATATGCATCTAAACTTCCTTGATTTTCTACTGTTAATATATATTCTGCTGTACTTCCTGGTTTCTTTAAATCTACACGGAATGTTGCAGTTGTTCCATCAAATGAAGTACCTTTTGTTTCTGCACTATTCATTGTACCTTCTTGAATGTCTGTAAATAATACTCTAAAATTACTTGTTATATTTGAAGTACCATTTATTACTAATTTACTACTTAAAGCTGAATAACCTATAATCATTACAAATGATAATATTATTAAGACTGTAAGTATAATACTCTTTGTATTTCTTCTATGATACATATCTATCACCCTACCTATGTTTTAATTTTAACACATTTATTATTATTTTACAATAGAAAAAAAACTACAAAAATTGTAGTTTAATAGAAACAACTATTGCCAATAAATTCTCTTAAAATAGAGTCTTCTGATACTTCTTCAGATGGTATTGTTAAGAAGTTTCTAAGTAAATTTATAAGTCTTATTGCTTCTGGATAATTAGAGTCTGTTGGTGGTACTGAATAAAGTAATGGTTCTGCATAAGTTCTTAGAACACCAATTTCATATAATAATGCAGAATTTATTATTGAATCATTATGATCTTGGAATGGGAATATATATTGTTCTTCACCTGAACGAATATTTTTCCACATTTTTAATGTTTCAGCAGCACTATATCCTCTAAATTTATTATCTCTTACTATTCTTCTTAATTTTCTAATATCACTTGTATGAATTCGATTATGAGGATCTATATTTAATTGTGTAAGTGGACTTAAATATATTTTATATTTAGCTCTTCTTTCAATAATTGGAGTTAAATCATCATTTAAACTATGTAATCCTTCTATTATAATCATTTCATTTTCTTTTAATTGTAACCATCTTTTTTTATACTCTTTTTTTCCTAATATAAAATTATATTCTGGTAATAATACTTTTTCCCCATTTAATAATTTAGATAAATCTAAATTAAATTTTGTTACATCTATTGCATTTAAACTTTCAAAATCAGGTTCACCTTTACTATTTATTGGTGTTTCATCTCTATCCTTAAAATAATCATCTATAGAAATACGATAAGTTTGAATTCCTCTACTTCTTAAATAAATTTCTAATTTTTTTGATGAAGTTGTTTTACCACTAGAAGATGGTCCAGCTATTAAAATTAATTTTATACGATCTTTAGCTTGACATATTTTTTCTGATATATTTGAAAGTTGTGAGTTATAATAAGCTTCTGATAATCTTATTAAATCACCATATTCACCACGTGATACAATATCATTTAAATCAGCCGCATTACTTACTTTTACAGTTCTACCCCATTTTGTATAATTTAAGAATGTATCAAATAATTTTTTATGATGTTTATAATCTAATGTACATTCTGGGTTATAAACATCTGGAAAACTTACAACAAAACCATTATCTTTTATATATGTTAATTTAAAATCATTTATTACTCCCGTACTATAAGCTAAATCACCATAAAAATAATCATATACTCCATTTAATTCATGAATATTTATATATGTATTACTTGTATATTTTAAATTTCTTGACTTAACAAATTGTTTTTTTGATTTAAAATATTTTATAGCTTCTAATCTAGATACACTTAATTTAGAAATTAATTTATTAGTTTTTACTATTTCTTTCATATGTTTTTCTAATTTTTTTATTTGTGGTTCATCTATATCAACCCCATTTATTTCACAGTAAAAACCTTTATCTATAGAATGTTCAATAGTAACTTCAGCTTTTTCTTTAAATAATTCTTCAACAGCTACTATTAAAATAAATTGTAAAGTTCTCCCATAAGTAGTATTTCCGTGATAAGAACTACGATCATAAAACTTAACATCACTACTACGTGTTAAAGTTTCATTTAGCCCCACAATATCATTATCAACTCTAGCAGCTATAATTGGATAATTATAATGATTTTGGAAGTGTTTACTAACTTCATAAAGTGTTACTCCCTTATCAAATTCTATTTGATCACGATTCTTATAAGTTACGATTATTTTACTAGCCATAAAATCCCTCTTCCCTATCTTTATATATTTTATCAAATTTATTATATTTTGTCACTTTTTTTATTGAATAAAATTAATCATTTATTTCTATTATATTATTGAGGGGGAATTTTATGAATTTAGTACCAACTGTTATTGAAAAAAGTAATCATGGTGAAAGGGTTTATGACATATACTCAAGATTACTTAAAGATCGTATTGTTATTTTAAGTGGTGAGATTACTGATACTAGTGCGAATAGTGTTGTTGCCGAACTTTTATATTTAGATTCTTTAAATAATGATGATATACATATTTATATTAATTCACCTGGTGGTAGTATTACAGCCGGTATGGCTATATATGATACTATGAATTTAATTAAAAGTGATGTTTCAACTATATGTATTGGAATGGCTGCTAGTATGGCTGCATTCTTATTATCAAGTGGAACTAAAGGTAAAAGATATTGTCTACCAAACAGTGAAGTAATGATTCATCAACCACTGGGTGGAGCTCAAGGTCAAGCAACAGAAATTAAAATTGCAGCTGAACGTATTTTAAAATTAAAAGATAAATTAAATCGTATTTTAGCAAATAATACTAAACAAAAATTAGATGTTATTGAACGTGATACGGAAAGAGATAATTTTATGGATGCGAATGAAGCTTTAGAATATGGTATTGTTGATGAAATATTAGAAAAAAAGTAAAACTTAATTAAGCTTTACTTTCTTTTTTTATTTCTTAAAACTTCTTTATAATAATTTTTACCAAGTTCATATAATTCTTTGAAATTCATAACAACACCTCTAAATAAAAGACAGCAAATTGCTGTCTAATCTATATTAATTATTTAGTTTGATAATTTCCAAGACTTTTTTCTCCCATTTGAACTAAACGTTTAGTGATTTCACCACCAACTGAACCGTTAGCTCTTGCAGTTGCATCTGGACCTAAATTAACTCCAAATTCATTAGCAATTTCATATTTCATTTGTTCGATAGCTTGTTTAGCACCAGGAACAACTAATTTACTTTGCATTTTATTGTTCATGTGTTTCACCTCCTGTACACTTATAGAATGTGTACATTTAGGTTTTTCATACTATTTTTTTATTGGTAATTTTTGGCTTATAATAAATCATTTTTTTCATCATTTAAATTAGTAATTATTTCACGTGTTTTTACACACTCATCAACTAATTCTTGATAATTAAATTTAGATTCATATTCTAAACATTTTTCTAAATCAGGATTTATAACTGGATGTTTTGGTAAAAAAATTGTACAACAATCTTCATATGGTAATATACTAGTTTCATATGTACCAATTTTTTTTGAAAGTTCAATAATTTCTAATTTATCCATACAAGCAACTGGTCTAATTACTGGCATATTAGTTACTTCATTTATAACACTCATACTAGATAGTGTTTGACTAGCAACTTGGCCAATGCTTTCTCCATTAATTATAATTTTTGCTTTTTCATCTTTTGCAACTAAAGTAGCAATACGATACATCATTCTGCGCATAATAGTAATAACATAATGATCATCAACATTTTTATAAATTGTTTCTTGTAATTTAGTAAATGGTATTACATGAACTCTTATATTTCCAGAATATTTATTTAAAATTTTAGCTAATGATAAAACTTTATTTTTTGCTTCTAAACTTGTATGTGGAGGTGATTCAAAATATAAACATTCAATATCCACACCTCTTTTTAAAGCAAGATAACCAGCAACAGGACTATCTATTCCTCCACTAAGCATTAATATTCCTTTTCCTTGAATACCAACTGGATATCCACCACTGCCTTTAATTTCACTTAAATAAATAAAGTTTCCTTCTTTTCTAATTTCAACTTTTAATAACTCATCTGGATTATGAACATCTACTTTTAAATCACTATTTTTTAAAATGTAACCACCTAATTGTCTACTAAATTCCATACTTGGTATAGGAAAATTCTTATCAGCACGAATAGTTTCTACTTTAAAAGTTTTAGCACTAGTTTCTTTTAAAAGTTTTAAAGAAAGACTAAATACTTCATCTTTAGTATTTACTTTATGACAAATAACAATACCATGTATGCCAAAAACTTTTTGTAAATCACTTACAATTAAATTAATATCTTTTAAAAAACATTTAATATACATTCTTACATGATCACATTCAATTTCAAATTCATAATTTTTTAATATTTTATTTATATTTTGTTCTAAAGTTTTTATAAAAAATTTACGATTACCTTTTTTAGTAGTTAATTCTCCATATTTAATTAAAATTAATCCATCCATAAAATCACATCCCCGACATATTGTATCATAAAAAAATTAATAATCAATTATTTTTAAGTTAATTTTGTAAAAAAACAAATATAAATACTTTATAATATATTTTCGGATATACTTAATGTTAGGTGCACTCCTTACCTTTTAAGGAGGTGATGTTATGACTAAAAGAGAATATTCTCTATATTTCATAATAATCCTTCTATTTATTTTAATATTTATTATATTATTTAAATAGAAAAAAAGCACACTAACAAGTATTAGTGTGCATATCCAAAATCTTTTCGGAGTGTACCTAATAAACTAGGTATATCCTTTTTTATTTTATGAGAAATATCTCATCTATATACATTGTATCACATATAAAATTATAATCAATCTTTTTAACATAAATTTAAGTTAATTTTGTTAGAAATAATTAAAATTAATTTATAATATATTTTCGGATATACTTAATGTTAGGTGCACTCCTTATTTTTAAGGAGGTGATGTTATGACTAAAAGAGAATATTCTCTATATTTCATAATAATCCTTCTATTTATTTTAATATTTATTATATTATTTAAATAGAAAAAAAGCACACTAACAAGTATTAGTGTGCATATCCAAAATCTTTTCGGAGTGTACCTAATAAACTAGGTATATCCTTTTTTATTTTATGAGAAATATCTCATCTATATACATTGTATCACATATAAAATTATAATCAATCTTTTTAACATAAATTTAAGTTAATTTTGTTAGAAATAATTAAGATTAATTTATAATATATTTTCGGATATACTTAATGTTAGGTGCACTCCTTATTTTTAAGGAAGTAATGTTATGACTAAAAGAGAATATTCTCTATATTTCATAGTCATCCTTCTATTTATTTTAATATTTATTATATTATTTAAATAGAAAAAAAGCACACTAACAAATATTAGTGTGCATTCACAATAACATTGGAGTGTACCTAATAAACTAGGTATATCCTTTTTTATTTTATGAAAAACATCTCATCTATATACATTATAACATATGTTTTTTAAAATTTGACAATTATTTTATAAGGTGTATGATATTAACTATAATTAAGGTGAAGCTTATGAATAAATTATTTAAACATATATATTATGGTAATCTTTACTTAGTACAATGTCTTGAAGATGATTATGAATTACAACTAAATTATCAAAACATTTTTAAAGATAGTATATATATTCCAAGTAAGAATTTTCTACTTATTAATTTAGGTAGTTATTTATTTTATAAAATAAGTGAGAATACTTTTATTAATCTAAATAGTTATGAAACGATTTATTCAAATAGAATTAAAAATAATGAATACTATATTATAAAAGAAAATTTAGTACCATACATAGATTTTAAAAATAATGAATATTTAGAAAATGAATACTCAAAAAAAGAAATAAAAAAATTAATAAAAAAGTATTATGTAAGAAAAAAATAAAACAAAGCGTTTTATTTTTTTTCACTATAAAAACTTAATAATTTTTCATATAAACCAGGTTCAATACGATTTAATGAATTAATTGTTAACTCTAATGATTTTTGATATTCACCCTTATAAAATAATACTTCTGAATAAGTTAAGTTTTTATCAATATCATCACCAACAGTTCGATAACGATTTCCATAAACTATTGCCATTTCAGCAAACATTGCCGTTTTCATCATTTCGGTAGTTCTACCATATAATTTTAATACTAAATCCCTTGCAGTATCAACTCTTGTATTTAATACTTCTATTGTAATTGGTTTTTTATTTAATTCTTTAACAATTTCTTTAATAGCTGCTTGTGCTTCTTTTAATTCAGTAAAATAAGTTTTAGGAATAATTGGCAAATTGTATTCTCTAATTTGATTTTTAGCATCCTTTAAGATTCCTTTAACTTCTTCAAGTTGTTGACGAGCTCTAACTTCATCTTCTTTCATACTACCTAAAGTATTTAATGACATATCTAACTTATCTTCAATAGAAGAAAGTCTAATCATTAAATTTTCAATTTCTTTAGTTAACTTTGAATAAGCAAACGTATTATTTCCTGTATGATCCATTAATACTTTATAATCATTATTTAAATTATCTAATTCTTCTTTAATTCGATTTAATAAAGTTATATCATCTTTTGATAAATTATAAATATTTTTAATATCATCTAACCCACTAAATATTTCACTTAACAATTGATTAATTTTAGTTAATTTAGTAACAAAAGCTTGATTAGTTTCTTCATATGAATTACGATTTATTTTTTCTTTATCAAAATCATTAAATACATTTTCAAAATAATCAAGTAAAACTTTTAATTCAAATAAACTATCCTCTAAGTTTAATTCTTTTAATCTTTCTAAAACATCTTCAATTTTCTTATTAGCTTCTTCTAAATTATATTCAATATTTAAATAATCAAGAGGATAATCTTTTTTCATCATTACTTGATATTGATCCCAAATTTCTCGCATTTTTGTTGGCAAAATACTAGTCGCTAAAAGAACTATTGATGGAACTTCTTCAACTACTACACTCATATGTTTTAAAAGTTCATTAATAGTTGTTACAATTGGGCCAACTTCCGTATATTCATTACGATCCATAATTGCTTCAAATTCTTCAAATCTTTTAGCTATATTTTCAAATTGTAATGTAATAACATCCGCAACTTCCCCATATTCTAATTTATTACCTTGAAACTTTTGATATAATTCACGATAAGTTTTCTTTAATTTAGTAATAACATTACGATTTCTTTCTTCACTTTCAGTAACATCTTTTATTTCGTTTAATAAAAAATCAGAATTAGCTTTTACTTTATAAAGTTCCATTTCCAATTTTGCAATCTTATACATTGTTGTTTTATAATCCATTTGTGATAAAGAATAATCAGCTTCAATAAGCATATCTGTAATTCGTGGAATTTGTGAATTTTTTATATTTTCTAAACGATCCTTCCATTCATTATAAGCAACTTCCATTTTTTCATTTTTTGCAAAAGTTTCAATTTTTGCAAGTTCTGACATTATTGGAACACTGTCAATTACATTCTTCTCATATTCTAATCTATCAAGTTCTTTTTTTATTCTTTTCTTTTTTTGATTTTGAATTAAATTTAATATTGTTATTATTAAAAGAACAGTCACAAAATATAATGTTATAAATAATAGCGTTATATGGTTCATGTCCTCACCTCTACTATATCAATTTTACCACAAATTTCGACATTTCAAAGAGCTTTTTTACAAAATCTAAAAAAATATTTGTTTTTTCTTTAATTTTTAGTTAAATAAGTACATAAAATAATAGAAAGATATTGACTTTAAAGGCTTTTTTTACTATAATTATAACTGCGTATATAACTGGCAGCGTTATTTGGGTTTACTAACGTGTTTGATTCCGAATTAGGATTATTAGTAGTTTTGCTGCGAAGCGAAAGTATCAAAACAAACACCCTAGAAAATTACAAATAACCTCTGTTTATACGAAACAGAAGGAGGATATTATGTCAAAGTACACAGGACCAGTTTATAAGAAATCTCGTCATTTAGGATTTTCTGTTTTAGAAACTGGACAAGAATTAGCAAAAAGACCTTATGGACCAGGTCAACACGGAAATGGTCGTCGTAAAAAATTATCTAACTATGGTGTTCAATTACAAGAAAAACAAAAAGTTCGTTTTATGTATGGACTTAACGAAAAACAATTTAAGAAAATTTTCGTTAAAGCTGGTAAATTAAAAGGTGTTCATGGTGAAGACTTCTTAAAATTACTAGAAAGTCGTTTAGATAACTTAGTTTATCGTTTAGGATTTGCTCCTACTCGTAGAGCTGCTAGACAAATTGTTAATCATGGACATATTACAGTAAATGGAAAGAAAGTAAATATTCCATCTTATACTTGTAAACCAGGAGATGTTATTTCTGTAAAAGAAACTTCTAAAGAACATCCAATTATTAAAGCTTCTTTAGAAAACACTAAAAATCGCGTTGAATTCGTTACTTATGATGAAGCTAAAATGGCAGGTACTTTCGTACGTTTACCAGAACGTGGTGAATTAAATGCTGATATTAACGAATCATTAATCGTTGAATACTACAATAGATAATTAAATACCCTACGGGGTATTTTTTTTATGAAAAAAACAATAGTATTAAACTATTGTTAATTCCACATACCTAAGAAATATTTTTTCTTACCACGTCTTACAATAACTAATTTTTCTTCTTTTGAATTTTCTTTTGTAATCATATATTCTAAATCAGTAATACGTTCACCGTTAATAGAAATTGATCCATTATTTATAAATTCACGAGCTTCACGTTTACTAGAACAAATAGAATGATTAACTAAGAAATCAACTAAGTTTTCTTCATTATTAATTTCAAAATGTGGTACATCTTTAAAACCAATTATTAATTCATCACAACTTAAATCTTTAATATTTCCTGAGAATAGTGCTTCACTAATTCTTAAAGCATTCTCATATTCTTCTTTACCGTGTAAATCAGTAATAACTTCACGAGCTAAAGCTTTATGTGCTTCTCTTAAATGTGGATTTTCTAAATTTGATTTCTCTAATTCTTCAATTTCTTCTTTAGTTAAGAATGTTAATGTTTTTAAATAATCAATTACCTTTTCATCATCACTATTTATTAAATATTGATATAATTCATAGCTTGAAGTTTTATTTTTATCTAACCATAAAGCATTTCCTTCACTCTTACCAAATTTATTTCCATATTTATCAGTTACTAAAGGCATAGTAAATGCATAAGCTTCTTTTCCAAGTTTTTTACGAATTAAGTCAACACCAGCAGTAATATTTCCCCATTGATCAGAACCAGCTACTTGTAATGTACAATTTTTAGTTTCATATAAATGTAAGAAATCTAATGCTTGCATGATCATATAAGAAAATTCTGTATAAGTAATTCCTGTTTCTAATCTTCTTCTAATTATATCTTTATCTAACATATAATTAATATTAAAGAATTTACCATAATCTCTTAAAAAATCAATAAAGTTAATATCTTTTGACCAATCATAATTATTAACAACTTCAAAACCAAAAATTTCTTTTGCTTGTTTTGTAAGACCAGCAATATTTTTTTCAATTTCTTCAATACTTTTCATTTCTCTTTCTGTAGTTGGACGAGGATCCCCTATTCTTCCTGTTGCTCCACCTATTAATAATAATGGATGATGTCCAGCTTTAGCTAAACGTTTTGAAATAAGAAATGATGAGTAATGACCAATATGCATAGAATCTGCAGTTGGATCTGTTCCAATATAAAAAGTCATTCCTCCGGCATTTAATTTTTCTTCTAAGTCTGGTGAAGTACAATCTTTAATTAAACCACGCCAAACTAATTCATCATATAATTTCATTATTTTTCCTCCTCATTAATTTCTATTGCATGACTAGTTCCTATCCTAGTCGCTCCTGCTTCGATAAATTTTAAAACATCATCTTCGGTTTTTATACCACCACTAGCTTTAATTTCTAGAACTTCATTTTTATGTTTATTAATTATTTCTAAATCGTGTAAATTAGCTCCTCTTGTTCCAT
>CALVVE010000022.1 GCA_944363775.1 uncultured Bacilli bacterium
AAAGGTACTGCTCCACAAAAAGCATCTTTAGAATATAAAGATGGTAAAATTTTAGGTAAATTAAAATATGTAAACTATTGTGGAAAAACAGATGATAATGGAAATATAATTGAAATTCCTAAAGATACTAGTGATAGTGCTGATAAAACATTCTGTGGATTTTAATTAAAACGAATATTTTATTCGTTTTTTTTGTGATATAATTATATAAGAAAAGAGGTTATTATGGAAAATTTAATTATAGGTAGTCATGTTTCATATAAAAAAGATAAAGGGTTAGTTGGTTCAGTTTTAGAAGCTTTATCTTATGAAGCAAATACATTTATGTTTTATACAGGTGCGCCACAAAATACAGCTCGTCTACCAATTGATGAAGATTTAGTTAAAGAAGCTTATAAGTTGATGGAAGAGAATAATATTGATCCTAATAATGTTATTGTTCATGCACCATATATTATTAATTTAGCTAATCCAGCTAATCATGATTTTTCAGTACGTTTTTTAAAAGAAGAAATTGAACGTTGTGAAAAGTTAGGAATGAAGAAATTAGTTTTACACCCAGGTAGTTATGTAAAACTTACTAGAGAAATTGGACTTGAAAACATAGTTAATTCTCTAAATGAAGTACTAACACCAGAAACTAGTGTGAAAATTTGTTTAGAAACAATGGCTGGTAAAGGAACAGAACTAGGTAATTTAGATGATTTAAAATATATGATAGATCACATTATTTTAAAAGATAAAGTAATGGTTTGTCTAGATACTTGTCATTTGAATGATGCTGGATATGATCTTACAAAATTCGACGAATTTTTAAGTGAGTTTGATGATAAAATAGGAATTGATAAAATAGGTTGTGTTCATGTTAATGATAGTAAAAATGTAATTGGCGCACACAAAGATCGTCATGAAAATATAGGATTTGGATATATTCCATTTGAAACTTTAATTAATATTATTTATCATCCAGCTTTAAAAGATGTTCCAAAAATACTTGAAACACCTTATGTAACAGCAACTGATGATTCTAAAGTTAAAGTTTATCCACCATATTTATTTGAAATAAAAGAAATAAGAAATAAAGATAAAAATATCAACTTAATAGAAGATATTAGAAAGTATTATAATAAAGATTGATATTTTGTTTTATATTCATTATATAATTTAATCATAGTATTATAAGTATTATGATTAAATTTATCTTTGACTGAATTAAATATTTTAGATGCATCACCATATATTAATTCATACCAATTATTTTGAATAGTTGTTAAAATTAATTCACACTCATTATTAGTTAAAGTAACATTTTGTTTTAAAGCAAAATTATATATGTGTTCTTTATTTAATTTCTTTATATAATTTCTAATAATATATTGATTCATAAAACACCTCTATGATATTATATGTAAGTGTTTATGAATAATGTAGTTATTTATAAATAGGATAATAAGAAAGGAGTATGATTGCTCATGAAAAATAATAAAAACCGTTTGGGTAATTATGCTCAAAAAGTTTTTAAAAGAAAAGAAAAATCAAAAATTTTATATAAAAAGAGAAAAATTAAACCACAAAAAAATATAAAATATAGTTATTATAAAAGTTATAAAGATGTAAAAGAGACTATAGAAAAAAGATATAATATATTAATTGGGTTTATTATTTTAATAATGTGTATTTTATTTGTTAATTTATTTTATATCCAAGTAATAAAAAAAGATTATTATAAAAGTGAGGTTGAAAAATCAACGCAAAATATTGTTGAAGGTTCTACTGCACCTCGTGGTCGTATTTATGATCGTAATCATAAAGTAATAGTGAATAATGAACCAAGTAAAATTATATATTATAAGAAACCTAGTGGAATAACAACTGAAGAAGAAATTGATTTAGCTTATCAAGTTGGGGAAATTATTTCTGTTGATTTTAGTAGTATAAGGGAGACTAAATTAAAAGAATTTTGGATGGCTAAATATCCTAAAAAAGCAGATAAAAAAATTACGGATAAAGAATGGCAAAAATTAGAAGAAAGAAAACTTACTAGTGATGATATTGAAGATATGAAATTAGAACGTATTACAGCCGAAGATTTAAGTGTTTTTACTGATGTTGATAAAGAAGCTGCAATGATATATACGTTAATGAATAAAGGATATGCTAGTAGTGAAAAAATAATTAAGAAAGAAAATATTACTGATGAAGAATATGCTTTAATAAGTGAAAAATCCCATTTATTAAATGGTTTTAATACTAGACTTGATTGGGAACGTAGTTATCCATATGGAAGTGTTTTTAGAGCAATGTTAGGAAGTGTTTCTTCTAGTGATAGTGGTATTCCTTACGAACTTAAAGATTATTATTTAGCTAAGGGATATTCATTAAATGATAGAGTTGGTACTAGTTATTTAGAGTATCAATATGAATCAACTTTAAGAGGTACTAAAAACAAATATCAAATTATGCCAGATGGTGAATATCGTCTTACCCAAGAGGGAAAACGTGGAAATGATATTGTTTTAACAATTGATATTGAACTTCAAAAGGCTGTTGAAGAAATTCTTACTGAAGAAGTTTTAAAAGCAAAAACTGAACCAAATACTGAATTATATAATCGTTCATTTGTTATTATTGCTGATCCAAAAACTGGTGATATTTTAGCTATGGCTGGTAAGCAAGCTATTAAAGAAGGTGATTCTTATCAAGTTTTAGATTATACACCAGGTATTACAACTTCACCAGTTGTTGTAGGTTCAGTAATTAAAGGAGCATCACATATTGTTGGTTATAATACAGGTGCTTTAACAATTGGTGAAAAAAGACTTGATACATGTGTTAAAATAGCTGCAACACCACAAAAATGTTCTTGGAAATATTTAGGAATGTTAGATGATATTACAGCTTTAAAGCAATCTTCTAATACATATCAATTTTATACAGCAATTAAAGTAGGAAATGGTAATTATGTTTATAATCAACCACTATCACTAGATCCAGCAGCTTTTGATACTTATCGTAATACTTTTGCGGAATTTGGTTTAGGTGTTAAAACTGGAATTGATTTACCAGTAGAAAGTTTAGGTTATAAAGGAACTAGTACAGTTAGTGGTCATTTACTAGACTTTTCAATTGGACAATATGATACTTATACACCAATTCAATTATCACAATATATTGGTACTATTGCTAATAATGGTTCAAGATTAAAACCACATTTATTAAAAGAAATATATGCATCAGATACTGATGAAAGTTTAGTAAAACGCGTAGATTATTATGAAACAACAGTTTTAAATGTTGTTAATACTAAAGCTGAATATTTAGAACGTGTAAAATTAGGTTTTAAAGCAGTTATGGAATATGGAGGAACTGGTTCAGGATATATTGATTTAAAATATAAACCAGCGGGTAAAACAGGAACTAGTCAAAGTTTTGTGGATACTGATGGTGATGGAAACATTGATACTGAAACTGTTACTAATACTTTTGCTGGATATGCACCATATGATAATCCAAAAGTAACGTTTACAGTAATATCTCCAGATATATATAATTATGCAAATAATAGTCTTTATCAAACTACTGTAAATAAGCGTATTACACAACGAGTAAGTCAAAAATATTTTGAATTATATGGTTATGAATAAAAAAAGCTTTGAAATTTAGGATTTCTTTGGTATAATAGTGTAGATGTAATGAAGGAGGGAAAACTCATGGCTAAAAAAGGAGAAAATAGAGAAGGTACTATTTTAAAATGTACTGAATGTGGAAATGAAAATTATTTAACAAGTAAAAACAAAAAAAATACACCAGAACGTTTAGAATTAAATAAATATTGTAAACACTGTAAAAAGAATACAACACATAGAGAAAAGAAATAAAATAAGGTTACCCTTATTTTTTAATGAAAGGAGGAAGTTTAATGTTTAATATTAATGATATTAAAAATGGAATTACTTTTGTTTTAGATGGTCAAATTTATCAAGTATTAGAATTCTTACATGTTAAACCAGGAAAAGGGCCTGCTTTCTTACGTACTAAATTAAAAAATTTAAGAACAGGAGCTACTATTGAAAAAACTTTTAATACTAATATCAAACTTGAAAAAGCAATGATTGAAAAACAAGGTATGCAATTTTTATATGCTAGTGGTGATTCTTATACTTTTATGAATATGGAAACATATGAACAAATGGAATTAACTAAGGATCAAATTGGTGAAGATGTTAATTATTTAAAAGATGGATTAAATGTTGATTTAACATTCTATAAGGGTGAATTATTAGGAATTTCTGTTCCTGAAAAAATTACTTTAAAAGTTGTTAAAACAGAACCTGCTGTTAAAGGAAATACAACTAATAATGCTACTAAAGATGCAGAATTAGAAACTGGATTAACAGTAAAAGTTCCATTATTTATTGAACAAGATGAAGATATTATTATTTCTACTAAAGATGGAAAATATGTATCTCGTGCATAATAAAAAGAAGAGTTAAATCTTCTTTTTTTGTTTTGTTAATAATTTTTCTTTATTATCTTTATGTTCTACAATATCATTTCTAAGTCTTTTTAAATATTCTAGTTTTTCATTTTGTTCTTTTTCTAACACAAATTCTTTTTCAACTTCTTCGACATTCTCAATATTTTTATTTAATTTATTTTCTTCAAATTTTTGTTTTTCTTTTATACCAATTTTAATATATTCATTACAAACTTTTTGTTGTAAAGCAAAGTTTCCAATAATCATAGCTGGAATTAAGAAGTTTAGTGGAGTATTTATTAATAATAAACTTAAAGCATATTCTGAAAATAAAGTAACAGTCTTAATTTTTCCTAATTTTGTACTATTATTTTTTATATTTTTTCCCCACAAATAATATAAGTTAACACTACCAATTTGTAATTCACCAACAATATTAAACCAAAATAAAGGATTTATTGTAGTTAATAAAGTATTTAAAATAAGGGCAAATATTTTATCAGTAGTGGCATCAAATAAGGCACCAAACTTAGAATATCCATTTAATTTTCTTGCACAAATTCCATCTAGTTTATCAGTTAAACCAACAATACTTGTAATTATACCAGCTAAAAAAACATTACCACCCGCAAACGCACTAATGATAGGAATAATACCTAAAAAGCGAACTAATGTAATACTATTAGTAATAATTAAACCTAATTTTCTTGGAAATTCTTGCTTTTTCATTTAACCACCTCTTAATAAGTTAATATTTTACTAATATTGTTTAAAAAAGTCAATTATGTGTTATAATAAAAACAATTTTCGGAGGTATTTATGATAGAGTTAAATAAAAAAATGTTTGATTTACTAATTAATGGTTATAGTGTTGAACAAGTAAAAGAAAAAATGAATTTATCAAGTAAACAATTTTTAAACAGGATAGAACAAATAAAAAATGAAGGTTATTTACTAAAAAGGATATTTAATATTGATGGTTCAAGTTATTATCAATTATCTAATTTATTGAATGATAATGAGATATTACATATAAATTCTAATAGTGATAATTTTTCATTTATATTAGTTTCTGATTTACACATTGGTAATAAATTAGAGGGATTATATAAAATGAAAGAAGTTTATGAGTTTGCTAAAGAAAATAATATACATACAATATTTCATGTTGGAGATTTTTTTAATGGAATTTATACAAAAAATGGTTATAAATTTCCAGTTTTAGAAAATTCAGATACTATAGAAAAACAAATAGAACGAGGTATCAATGAATATCCTATTGATAAAGAAATAATGAATTATATATTAGGTGGGAATCATGAATATTATACTGTTAATTATGGGTTTATTGATCCTCTTTTGGCCTTGGAAAGAAATAGAACTGATTTTTCTTCTTTAGGCTATGGATTAAAAAAAATAAATATTAATAGTTTAAATTTTGTTCTATTTCATAAATTATCTTTGACCCCTTTAGAAAATCCTTATGAATTAAAAGAACTTACATTTGTAGGCCATAATCACAACTCACTAATTAATACCATGCAACCTAAAATAATTAAACTTCCTACTTTATCAGATATAAAATTTGAAGACAATTATTGTGAACCTGGTTTTACTTTAGTTAAAGTTACAGTTCCTCATGTTTATGTAAAAAATTTCACACTCTTACCAAATATGAAACCAATATTAACATATAATCTATTTTTTGAAAATATAAACCCAAAGAAGTTAATTAACAATAAGTAAATATTATCAACTAAACTAACAGTCGAGATAAAAAAATTTATTTAGTGATATAATTATCTTAGAGGTGGTTCATATGGATAACAATAAAATAGGAAAGTTTATTGCTTCTTTAAGAAAAGAGAAAGGATTAACACAACAAGAATTAGGTGATAAATTATTTGTAACAGATAAAGCAGTAAGCAAATGGGAACGTGGTTTAAGTCTACCAGACATTTCTTTATTAAAAAAACTTGCCAAAATATTAGATGTAGAAGTTATTGATATTTTAGAAGGGAAAAAGAATAGTAATAAAAAAATAAATATTGAAGAAGAATTAGAAAGAATAACAAATAATTTAAATAAAAAACATAAAAGAAAAATACTTAGAATTATTACTATAATCATTATCTTAATATTCATTATTATTTATATTTTATTCAGAAATGTTTATTTAGGTTATAATATTGAAACATTAGAATATAGTCATACTAATAAAAATATTAATCTTGGTATACCTAAAACATCTTTTATGTTAAAACATAATGATCGAAGTTATTCTTTTAAAAATCTTCGTAATTCTAATATAGTCGAAAATGAAGTAAAAAAATATTTAAAAACGTTAAAATATTTAACTTGTAATGATACTATTTATTATTATAATGAAGAAGATAACTTTTCTATTATAAATTATTCTGTTGATAATCATATCTTATATAATACTATTTCATACGAAATAGTAGATAATGATTATTGTTATATGGAAAAGTTAGATGAATATGCAGAAAAATTACAAGGTTTAAAAAGATTTCATACTTTAAATGGAGGAACCATTACACTAGAAGAAGATTGGGATAATAAACTTGAAATTATGTTTTTAGATGGTGGATATGATTCTAGTAAAATATATGAATTTAAAGCTAATATGAAAGTTATATATTATGAACGAATAGAAGATAAACTTGCCAAAACTAATATTCTAGAAGAATCTAATGGAACATTTGAAATAAAAGGTGATAATTTATATTATTATCGTAACAAAATTATAGAGAGTTCTAGTGATATAAAAATACCAGATGTTTCAGTATTTAAAATAGATAATGGTAAATTAATATTACAAGATAATTATTTAGATAAGTATCAAGAAGAAATTGTTTTAGAGTAGGTGGTTAAATGAAAGTTATAAATAAAATAAAAGATAAGTTGTTAATATATAGTTTAATTTATTTATGCTTATTTGTAATATTTTGGTTTATTTTAAATGCATTAAATTATGAATATTTACAATGGTTTAAAATATTTTCTGTTTTATTAATTATTATAGGAATAATGATTGGTACTGTTATAACAATAAGAAACTCTAAATATGAAGAGAAAGATAAATTTTTATTATATTGTGTTTATCTTGCAATTGAATTAATAATTTCATTTATAGTTATCCTTATTATCTCTTTTCCACTTTTATATCAAACAGAAAAAATAGTTAAAAAAGATGGTATTTTATATATTGAAGAAAAATATAGCTTTTTACTTTCAAATTATATAAATTATTATAAATTTTCTAATATTATTTTTCGTACAAAAAAAGTAAGTATATATAAAAGTTATAATAATTCATTAAGTGATGATGAATATTTGAAAACAACATATTATGATGATGAAGGTAAAGTAATTAAAGAAGAAACAAAAGAAGATGTTTCAATTGATAATTTAGAAACTTCACCAGATGATTTAGAAGTTTTATATACGAAAAAAATAGATCAAAATATTTCTTTTCGTATTTTACGAGTAGACTATATTTTGAATGGAAGAAGTTTAGTTTATGTTGAAAAGTCTAGTGATGGAGGAAAAACTTTTGTTAATAATCTTGAAACAACTGATAAAATTTTAACTGTTAATAATGAAGCAAGTTATAAGTTTTTAAATGAATTTATCGGTTTTATAAATAATAATAATAGTACTTTAGAAAATAAAGGATTAATAGTTACTAGAGATGGTGGAGAGACTTTTGAAGACGTTATATTTAAAATAGATGAAGTTGATTATTTATATTTAGATGGTATGCCATATTTTGAAGATAATAATTTAAAATTAAATGGTAAGTTATATTTAAGTAATAATCCCGAAAATATTACTTTAATTAGTTATGATAATGGGTTAAGTTGGGAAAAATATTAGAAATTTATCATAAAAACTTGACAAATTGAATAAAATAAAGTAAAATTATTAATGAATTAAGAAGGAAAGCAGTGTATCCACACTCACCTGATTGCTAAAGCAATGGGTCCATGCCAAGAAAAAATCTATATTTTTTATTGTGTAATGGAAGGTGGATACGTGTATCTACCTTTTTATTGATATTTTTTGGAGGTGTCATTTATCGCAAAGAGAGATAAAGGGTTGTTTATTAATGAACAAATTCGAGCTAAAGAAGTTATGGTTATTGGACCAAATGGGGAACAATTAGGTGTTAAACCTTTAAGGGATGCTTTAACTTTAGCAGAGTATTCTGGTTTTGATTTAGTTCTTATTAATCCTAATGCTAAACCACAAGTTTGTAAGATTATGGATTATAATAAGTATCGTTATGAAATGAAGAAAAAACAAAAAGAAAATATGAAAAAACAACGTGAAAAAAATCTTGAAACAAAAGAGTATCAATTATCTGTTACAATTGATGTTCATGATTTTGATACACGTGTTCGTCATGCAAAAGCATATTTAGAAAAAGGACATAAAATTAAATCAAGTATTCGTTTTAAAGGTCGTGAGTTAGCGCATCCAGAATTAGGACGTGATGTGTTACTTCGTTTTGCAGAAGCTTTAAAAGAAGTTTCTGATATGGAAAGTGCTCCAAAATTAGATGGTCGCAATATGATAATGATGCTAAGCCCAAAAAAGGACAAGTAAGAGGAGGAAGAATTATGGCTAATAAAGTAAAAGCTAAAACACACAAAGGATTAAAAAAAGTTTCTAAAAAAACTGCTAATGGTTATAAAATCACAAGTGCTGGTGGAAATCATAAAAGTGGTAAGAAATCAACTAAAATTACAAGAAGATATGCTAAATCTAGTACTTTAAGTAATTCAGATAATAAAAGATTAAAGGAAATATTAGGTAAATAATTAGAAGGAGGAATTAGATATGCCAAGAGCAAAAGGTGGTACGATTAGTCGTGCTCGTCATAAAAAAGTATTAAAACAAGCTAAAGGTTATTTTGGAAGTAAACATAGATTATATAGAACTGCAAATGAACAATTAATGAATTCACTTGCTTATGCTTATAGAGATCGTAGACAAAAGAAAAGAGATTTTAGAAAGTTATGGATTACACGTATTAATGCTGCATGCCGTATGAATGATATTAGTTATTCTAAATTCATTAATGGTCTTAGTGTTGCTGGTGTAGAAATTAACCGTAAAATGTTATCAGAAATTGCTATCGATAGTCCAGAAAATTTTGCTGAATTAGTTAAAACTGCTAAAGAAGCTTTAAATGGTAATGTAAAAGAAACTAAAAGTGAAGATAAAAAAGATTTATCAACTTTAAAAGTTGCTGAACTTCGTGAAATGGCTGAAGCTAAAGGTATTGAAGGTGCATCTTCAATGAAAAAAGCTGAATTATTAGATGCTTTAAAATAAAAGAGTGTTAACCATTCTTTTTTTTGTTAAACTATTTGGTTTTTATTAATAAATAAGATATAATATTTAGTAGGTGATTTTATGACAGAAAAATTAATAAAATTATTAAAAGAAAAAAATTTTGTTTTACCACAAGTTTTATTTTATAAATATAAAGATTTAAATTTAAATTTAGAAGAGTTATATTTTATTATTTATTTATTAAATATTAATTCATTAGTATTTAATCCTAAACAATTTAGTAATGATTTAAATATGGATATGGCAAGTATTTTAGAAATGGTTACAACTTTAACTTCTAAAGATATTCTTTCTTTAGAAATGATTAAAGAAGGTAATATTCGTAATGAATATTTAAAATTAGATAAATTATATAATAAATTAGCTTTTATATTAATTAATGAAGAAGATAAAGAAAAAATTACTAGTTTATTTGATGTATTTGAAAAAGAGTTTGGTAGAACTTTATCACCTATAGAATATGAATTAATTAATGGTTGGTTAGATAATGAATTTAGTGAAGAATTAGTTTTAAAGGCCTTAAAAGAAGCTGTTTATAATGGAGTATCTAATTTAAGATATATTGATAAAATATTATATGAATGGAAGAAAAAAGGTATTAAAACAGCTAAAGATGTAGAAATGAATAGAACTAAATTTCAAAATAAAAAAGAAGAGAGACCAGAAGTATTCTCTTATGATTGGTTAAATGATAATGAATGATTTTTATGAAAAATTAGATGTTTTAATACCTAATCCTGTATGTGAATTAGAGTTTACTAAAGATTATGAATTATTAATATCAGTAATGTTAAGTGCTCAAACAACTGATAAGAGAGTAAATAGTGTAACTAGAATATTGTATAAAAAATATCCAACTTTAGAATCTTTAAGAGATGCTGAGTTAGAAGATATTATAAAAATTATTAAACCAATAGGAACATATAAAAGAAAAGCAATAAATGTTAAAGAAATTAGTTTTTTATTAATTAGAGATTGTAATGGAGTAGTACCAAACAATAGAGAATATTTAGAAACATTACCAGGCGTTGGTAGAAAAACTACTAATGTTGTTTTAAGTATTTTATATAATGTTCCATGTATTGCGGTTGATACACATGTTGAACGTGTTAGTAAAAGATTAGGTTTTGCTAAAGAAAATGATGATGTATTAACAGTTGAAAAGAAATTAATGAAAAAATTTCCAAAATATAGATTAAATAAATTACATCATCAATTATTATTATTTGGTAGATATTTTTGTAAAAGTAGGAATCCAGAATGTAATACATGTCCTTTTACTGATAGATGTAAATATTATAAAAAGAACCATAGATAAACTATGGTTTTTATAATTTAAAATCATTTAAAATATCATCAGTACGATCTCTTCCATCAAAATAATTTTTTTCTTTAAACTTGGCAATTTTTGCAACTATGCTACTTGGTAATGTTTTAACTAAATGGTTATAGTCAGTTATAATATCATTATAATATTTACGACATGCAATAATTTCTGCTTCAGATTCATTTAATCCTAATTCTATTTTA
Source organism: uncultured Bacilli bacterium (assembly GCA_944363775.1). Lineage (GTDB taxonomy): Bacteria > Bacillota_I > Bacilli_A > RF39 > UBA660 > Pelethosoma. The sequence goes on from CALVVE010000022.1 coordinate 11,393, forward strand.
ATAAAATTATCAGATTCTTTTAATTCAGGATATTTTTCACTATATTCGTTAAATTCATTTATAGCTTCATATAAACTACGATCTAATTCAAAATTAGTTAATTTTCTTGAACGTAATTTAACAATAAGTTCTAAAATATCTCCTTCAATATCAGTATTTGCTTTAATAATACTAATTGATTTATTTAATAAATCAAAACGTTTTCTTAAAATAGAATCAATTTCAACTTCAGCTTCATTAATACGTATTATATATTCTTGATATTTATTATATATTAACATATATCCAATTAAAAGCATACAAATAATTATTAGTACAACACAAACTGTAAGTATTATTATCATCTTTACCACCTTCTTAAATTATAGCAAATACCAATTAGTTATTCAACAATTTTTTCATCACTTTCGACATAATTAACATAAATTGTTGGAATCGCATACCATTTACCAGTTTTTGGATCACTAATTGTTAAGTGATCAAGAGATGCATATTCTAAAATTCCTGTAAATTTTTTATTAGGCCATTCTACGGAACCATTAAAAGTTGTATAAATAGTCATTAATTTACCTTTATTTAAATATAAAGATTCATTTAAATAAGAATTAGTATTATATCCCATATTTAAATTAGGAGCAGTTTCTTGATTAGGTGTTTCAACATCATTATTAGTAAATAAAGGACTTCCTGGCCCATTTGTATAATAATTATTATTCATTTTATCATCCTTTCAATTAATTATATTTAAAAAATTTTAAAATATGCTATAATGATATTGGTGATTATATGAAAAATGAAAGAGATGAAATATGGTATTTAGACATTGATGGTGTCTTAAATAGATATGTAAGGAACGATGAACAAGTAGAAGAATGTTTAAAGCATTTAAATACTAGTTTAGATTGTTTAAAATTAGATGAGATTGATCCAGTAGAGTTACAAGAAGCAATTAAAACATCTAATGTAACTATTAATTTTGCACTTCCTTATGAATTTAGTAAATATAGTCTTGATAGATGTATTTTACCAATGAATAATATAGCTTTAATTAATATGAATAAATGGATTTTAAAAACTAAAAAAGTAGGAAATGATTATTATTACACAATCACAATTCCTAATTATGAATCTAATTTATATAAACAATTTGATTTAAAACATAATTTAGAAAAACAATTTAAAGTAGTTTATCACATGCTTGCTTGGAGAAAGGAAGCTGTAGATGTACTTAATGAATTGTATGATATGTATAAGCCAAAGAAAGTTGTAATTGTAAGTGCTTGGAGAAATGAATGGAATAAACTAGTTGATTGGATGAAAATGTATGGTGTTAAAATACCTGCACAAGATTTAGAATACTTTGTTCAAAAAGATACAGATCGTGGTCTTTCAATTATTGAAGATTTAAAAAATAGGGGATTACCAAAAAATTATAAAGTAATTGATGATGGAACAGAGCCTTCATATATATGTTTTAAAAATCATTTAATTAAATGTAATATGATGGTTGGTTTAACTAAAGAAGATATAAAAGAAAAAGAAAAGGAAATGGTGAAAAAATATGGGAATTAATATTGGTATATCTAATCGACATGTTCATTTAACTAAAGAACATTTAGATATTTTATTTGGAGAAAATTATGAACTTACTAAAAGAAATGATTTATCACAATTAGGACAATTTGCTTGTGAAGAAGTTGTTACAATTAAAACAGCAAAAAATGAAATAAAAAAAGTAAGAATTTTAGGACCAGTTAGAAATTATACCCAAGTTGAAATTTCTAAGACAGATGCTTTTACTTTAGGACTTAATCCACCAGTAAGAGAATCAGGAAATGTTAAAAATAGTGAAGCTATTACTTTAATTGGACCAAAAGGAGAAGTTACTTTAAAGGAAGGGTGTATTATTGCAACTCGTCATATTCATGCGAATCCTGATGATGTAAAAGAATTAAACTTAGAAGGTGTAAATTATGTTGATGTTAAAATTCCTGGATTAAAAGGTGGAATATTACATCATGTTTCAATTAAAGTTGATCCAAGTTATACTTTAGAATTGCATTTGGATACTGATGATGGAAATGCTCATTTAATTACTAAAGATACAAAAGCAATTATTGTTGGTGAAAGTAATGAAGAATGAGTTTCGTATATGTAATATTTGTAAAGCAGTAAATTCGAAAAGTTTAGAAAAAAGATTAAAAGAAATTGATAGTGAAGCTACTATTAATATTGGTTGTCAAAATGTATGTGGTATTGGAAGAAGTAAACCATTTGTTATTGTTAATCATAAATTAGTAGTTGCTAAAACTGAAGATGAATTAATTAATAAAGTTAAAGAACAATTAAGAAAATAATTATGTGTTAATTTAATTGATTGTTTTAAAATTAAAAGGTAAGAAAGGAATTATTATT
>CALVVE010000023.1 GCA_944363775.1 uncultured Bacilli bacterium
ATCTTATAGTCATTATGTTGAATTACTTCCATGTAAAGATATAAATAAAGTAAAAAAATTCATTAAAATAATAAATAATGATATTAATAGAAAAATGAAAAGTATTGTAAAGACTCATCTGTATAAACAAATTTATATAACATTTAAGAATAAAAAAATAATAATACTCACAATTTTTTATTATTTGAATAAAATATTAATGATTAAACTAATATTATGAATATTTTTTAATTATTTGTATATATTAAGAGTGTAGGAAATATTTGTTTATTTGTCCGCTAAGCGTCTTAGCGTTTATTATAGATAGAGCCATTGGCTCTTTTTTTTGAAAAAATTTTGTAAAAAAAAAGGAAATTGAAAAGTTTTGTAGTATATTATTAATAGGGAGTATGATATTATGGCATTAATAAGCAATGATTTAATTAATGAAATTAGAAGAAGTGTTGATATTGTTGACGTAATATCAAACTATTTACCTTTAACTCAAAAGGGTAAAAACTTTTTTGGGGTTTGTCCTTTTCACGATGATACAAATCCTAGTATGAGTGTATCAAAAGAAAAACAAATTTATACTTGTTTTTCATGTGGAGCTACTGGTAATGTATTTAAATTTGTAATGGATTATGAAAATATTAGTTTTGTTGAAGCAGTTAAATTAGTTGCTGATAATGCTGGTATTAGTATAAACATTGGTAATAATTATAAACAAAAAGTTAATAAGAATTTAGAACCACTTTATAAAATGTATGAATTAAGTGAAATGTTATATCAAAATAATATTAATACAGTTCAAGGTAAAGAAGCAATTGAATATTTAAAAAAACGTGATATAGATGAAAGTATTATTAAAGAATTTGGTATAGGGTTATCTTTACATAAAAGGGATGTTTTGACAAAATTATTTTTATCTAAAAATTATAGTTATGATGTAATGCTTAAAAGTGGATTAATAACTAAAAACGATTATGGTTATATAGATATGTATCAAGATCGTATTATGTTTCCATTATGGGATGTTAGTGGTCGTATTGTTGGTTTTAGTGGTCGTATTTATAAAGGTGATGGTAATTTTAAATATATAAACACTAAAGAGACCGAAATCTTTAAAAAAGGTGAAATACTATACAATTATCACCGTGCTAAAGATGAAGCTAGACGTTTAAATACAGTTATTATTATGGAAGGATTCATGGATGTTATAAGAGCTTATACAATTGGTGTTAAAAATGTTGTTGCCACTATGGGAACAGCGGTTACAAAAGAACATGTAACACTATTAAAACGTATGGCTAAAAATATAATTTTATTATTTGATGGTGATGCAGCTGGAGCTAAAGCAACGTATACTTGTGCTAATGAACTTATTAAAGTAGGTATTGTTCCTAAAATAGTTAGATTAGAAGAAAATTTAGATCCTGATGAATATATAAAAAAATATGGTAAAGAAAAATTCCTTGGTAAATTAACTCATCCAATTAATGTTATGGATTTTAAACTTTCATATTTAAAAAAAGAACGTGATTTAACTAGTAATGATGATATGTCAAAATATATCAATGATGTATTAAAAGAATTAGTTAATATAGAGGATGAAATATTATTTGAACTTACAATTAAAAAAATTACTGAAGAATCACATTTGAGTGAAGAACTTTTAAGAAAAAAAGTTAATGATTTAAAAAGTAATGATGATAAAAAAGAAGAAAATGTTGTAATTAAAAGTGAAAAAGTAAAAAAAGTTACTAATAAGTATACACAAGCTGAAGAAAATTTGATATACTACATGTTGAAATCGCCGGAGGTTATAAAAATCTATGACCGAAAGATTACTTATATGCCAACTGATGTATATCGTTTCTTAGCTCGTGATATTAGTTATTTTTATAAACAATATCACCTTATTAACGTAGCTGATTTTATGACTTTTTTACGAGATGATAAGGAAAAATTAGATGCCTTAAGTCATATTTTAAGTCTTCCTTTAAAAGAAGATTTTACATTAGAAGAAATAAATGATTACATTAATGCAATAAGAGATTATAATATAAATTTTGAACAACAGAGATTAAAAACAAAAATGCGAGAAATTACTGATCCAATAGAGAAGGCAAAGATTGCACAAAAAATAATAGAATTAAAGGTAAAAGGAGATTAAATTATGAATGAGATTAAAACTTTCGAACAAAGAAAAAAAGAATTATTAGAATTAGGAAAAAAGAATAAATATGTTACATATGAACAACTTGCGAATGCTTTAAAAGGTTTAGAATTAGATGCAGATAGTTTAGATGAATTATATAACATGTTTAGTGAAAATAATATTGCTGTTGTAACAGAGGAAGAAGCTGGTGGTGGTATTACTAAACCAGAAGAAACAGTCAATGAAATATTATTAGATGAAAATGAACTTGTTAAAGATTTAACAATTAATGATCCAGTTCGTATGTATTTAAAAGAAATTGGTCAAATTAAATTATTAACTATGGAAGAAGAATTAGAACTAGCTGATCGTATTATTGAAGGTGATGAAGAAGCTAAAACTATTCTTGCTGAAGCAAATCTTCGTTTAGTTGTTAGTATTGCTAAGCGTTATGTTGGACGTGGAATGTTGTTTCTAGATTTAATTCAAGAAGGAAACATTGGTTTAATGAAAGCTGTTGATAAGTTTGATGTATCAAAAGGATACAAGTTTTCTACTTATGCAACTTGGTGGATTAGACAAGCTATTACACGTGCTATAGCTGATCAAGCTCGTACTATTCGTGTGCCAGTTCATATGGTAGAAACAATTAATAAATTAAATCGTGCTCATCGTCAATTAACTCTTGAACTTAATCGTGAACCTACTGATGAGGAACTAGGTAAGAAATTGAATTTATCAGTTGATAAAATTCGTGAAATTTATAAAATTAGTCAAGAACCAGTTAGTTTAGAAACACCTATTGGGGAAGAAGAAGATTCTCATTTAGGAGATTTTGTTCCTGACGAACGTAATATGAGCCCAGAAGATTATACAACTAATGAAATGTTAAAAGATGAAATATCAGAAATTTTATTAACTTTAACAGATCGTGAAGAAAAAGTAATTCGTTTACGTTTCGGTCTTGATGATGGTAAACCTCGTACACTTGAAGAAGTAGGGAAGATCTTTAATGTTACTAGAGAACGTATTCGTCAAATAGAAGCAAAAGCACTTCGTAAGTTACGTCATCCATCACGTTCTCGTAAATTAAAAGATTATATGAGTGAATAATGAAATTATCAAAGAGATTAGAGGCAATAGCCTCTTTTATTCCATCTTCTGGTGGAATAATAGATGTTGGTTGTAACCATGCTCATATATGTATCTATTTTGCTATGCAAAATAAAAAACGTAAAATTATTGGAAGCGATTGTAATAATTTAAGTTTATTAGAAGCACGCAAAGAAATAAAAAAACTTAATTTAGAAAATAAAATACAATTAATAGTAACAAATGGTTTAGATAATATTGTAATTGATGAAGATGATACAATTATAATATCAGGATTAGGTACAAGAACTATTAAAAGTATTTTGAAAGATGATATTTTAAAAAAGATTAATCATATTATAATTCAAAGTAATAATTATTTATATGAACTTAGAAAATATATGAGTGAAAATAACTTTTTAATTAGTGATGAATTAGTAATTAAAGATTATAATAAAACTTATGTTGTAATAAATTTTAAACGTTCTAATAAAAAAGTTAGCTATAGTGAATATGAGTTAAAATATGGACCATTTTCTAAATATAATGAGGTTTACTTGAATGAACAACTAAAAATTCTAGAAGAAAAATTAAGTAAAGTTTTAAAATATGATAATTATAAAGTAAATTTAATATTAAATGATATTGATTATATAAAAAAACAGTTAGGTAAAAGTAATTAGTACTTTCTAACTGTTTTTATTGAAAAAAAGTTGGTCCATTTGTAACATAATAATTTTTTTCAGGCACCGAATCTTCCTTTTGTACATTAATACTCTCATTTGATGAATTTGTTTGAATATTAGTTTGGTTTGGAGTTTCTTCTTTTTTAAATTCATTCATTATTCTAAACATTGTTTTAGCATTATTAATCATAGGAGTAGCTTGTTTAACTAATGGAATTGCTTGATTCACAATACCTAGAGTACGCTGTGTATTATTTAAAATGCTTGACCAACTTATTCTTCTAGTAAGACCTGATAATAAACCACCAGTTGAACCACTTCCAGATATTGTTGGATAAATTGCACTAGATGGGTTCATAATATAATAAGGGTTATAATAGTTCATAAAAACTCCTTTCTAAAATATTATATGTTTTTTTGAAAAAATGTTTTATATTTTGGTAAAATATGTTATAATTTAATAGTAAAAGAATAAGAAATGGTGGTGACACTATGTATAAGCCTATCTACCTTAAGCCATTTATACTTGTTTATCATATAGTATCGTGGTTTTTATTATTTATTTTATCTTTTATAAAATATGTCTTTAAAGGTAGTGGAGTAACCATATATTTACTTAGTGTAGGAATATATGAAGTGTTAAATCTTTTATATATATTTATAAAATATCTTGTTAAAATTTTAGCTATTATATTTAAATATATGGTAGTAATTCTAAATAGGTTAATAAAATACATTATTAAATTAATTAATTATATTATTTCTGGTGTTGTATTAACTTCTAAATTTATTTATAAATGGACTAAGATATTTAGTATTAGAATTTATGAAGGTATACAAATTACAGTACAATTTATTGTAGATGTTATTGTAAAAGTAATTAAAACATTATATTTAATATTGTGTTATATTTATCACTTGGTATCACAAGGTGTGTTAATAACATTTAATTTTATTAAAAAAGTTATTAGTTATTTTATTAGAATATTAAATAAAGGATTTAATGTAACTAAAGATTTTATAATAAAATATGTATTAATTTTTTATTGTCATTTAAAACATGGTTTTATCCTTTCTTGTATTGCCGTAAAAAGATTTATATTTACTGTATATCATGGTTTTGATGTCTATATTTATTATGTAAGGCGAGGATTTACAGTCACATATGAATATATAGTATTGAAAATTAATCAATATAAAGCATATCGTAAACGTAAAAGTGAAGAAGCAAGACAAAGAAAAATAGAACAAACAGTTAAGAAAAATCAAATTAAAGAAGAAAAAATAAGAAGAAAATTAGAAGAAAAAGAACTTCGTAGTGATTCTTATATAGATGAAACTGTTAAATTGAATAAAGGTCCAACTTTTGGAGAAAAAATAAATGGTGTTTTAGTTTCAATAACACAAATACCAAATAAGATTAAACATTCTTTTAGTAAAACTACAATTGATAAAGTAATTAAGAAACATAATAAAAAAGTTGATAAATTCACTAAAGATGTTTTAGATTTAGACTTAGAAGAAGAAACTAAAAAGAAGAAAAAAGAAAATACTAAGATTCTTTATGAATATATTGCTAAAGATAAAAATGGTAAAACTGTAAAAGGTTATTTTGAAGCCTTTAACAAGATGGAAGTTAAATCATTCTTAGTAAATGAAGGATTAGAAGTATATAGTATTAGGACTAATCGTTGGATTACATTATTTCATAGAGATACAGCTAGTGGAAAAGTTAAGTTTAAAACAAAAGATTTAGTTTTCTTCTTAACACAACTTTCAACTTATATTAAAGCTGGTATTACATTGGCTGAATCATTAGAAATTTTATCTAGACAATTTAAAAATAAGCATTATCAAAGAATTATTAAATCACTTGTATATGATTTAAATCTTGGTGTTAATTTTAGTGAAGCATTAGATAAACAAGGAATTGCTTTCCCTAGATTATTAATAAATATGGTTAGAGCAAGTGAAATGACAGGTGCTTTACCTGAAGTATTAGATGATCAAGCTGATTATTATGATCAAATGGAAAAAACTCGTAAACAAATGATTACGGCGTTAATGTATCCAAGTCTTGTATTTGTAATTGCAATTGGGGTTTTAACATTTGTAATGTTATACGTTGTACCACAATTTGTTGATATTTTTGAAAGCATGGATGGTGCAGAAATTCCAGGTATTACTATATTCATTATGAATATGAGTGAATTCTTAAAAAATTATTCTATATGGATTTTTGTTGGAATTATTGTATTTGCTGTTATCTTTATGTATTTATATAAAAATGTTACTTTATTTAGAAGATGGGTACAAATCTTTGCAATGCATATTCCGGTATTTGGAACAGTTATTATTTATAATGAAGTTACAACTTTTACAAAAACATTTAGTTCATTAATGTCACATAATGTATATATTACAGATACAATGAATATATTAAAAAAATTAACTAATAATGAAATATATAAAGACTTAATAAATAAGACTATTGATAATTTATCAACTGGTGAACGTATTTCATTAGCATTTAAAGATCATTGGGCATTTCCAGTTCCGGCTTATGAAATGTTAGTAACAGGTGAAAGAACTGGGGAATTACCAGAAATGATGGGTAAAGTTTCTACTTATTATCAAGAACTTCATAAAAATTCAGTTGCTCGTATTAAAGTATTTGTTGAACCTTTATTAATTGTTACTTTAACGGTTTTAGTAGGTTTAATTGTACTTGCAATTGTTGTACCAATGTTTCAAATGTATAGTTCAATTCAACAGATGTAGGAGTGGTATAATGGAAACATATTATATAGTATTTAACTTTATATTAGGAATCCTTTGTGGTTCCTTCTTTAATGTTGTAGGGTATAGATTACCAAAAGAAGAATCTATTGTCTTTCCTGCATCACATTGCCCTAATTGTAATCATAAATTAGGGCCTTTGGAACTAATTCCTATTATCTCTTACTTTTTTTTAGGTGGAAAGTGTAAAGAATGTAAACAAAAGATTTCTATCATTTATCCTATATTTGAATTAACTACGGGAGCATTATTTGCCTTAAGTTATTATTTGTTTGGTTTTAGCATCAATTACTTTATTGCTTTAACAGTTGTTTCGGTCCTATTAATAATTATTATAAGTGATATTAGATATTTTATAATTCCAGATGAAGTCTTGTTGGTTGGAATTATTCTATTGTTGCTAGAAAAACTTTTATTAGGTGGAGGACAATTAGGCCTTGAATCTTTATTCGATGGTGTAATAGCTTTCTTAATAATGTATTTAGTAAAAATAATTGGTGATTTTATGTTTAAAAAAGAATCAATGGGTGGGGGAGATATAAAATTATTATTCTTCTTCGGATTATTTTTAGGCTGGGAATTATCATTAATAAGTATTTTCCTTGCTTCATTCATTGGTTTACCAATTTCTCTTTATATTCTATTAAAAAACAAATCGCATATTATTCCGTTTGGGCCTTTCTTAAGTATTGCTGCTTTAATTTTATTTTTTAGTCAAATAAATATAAATGATATTTTAAATTATTTGATATTTTAAAAAAAAATAGAAACTATAAAGTTTCTATTTTTTGTGTATTTTCTAAATTATTATTTTGATTGGTTTGACTATCTTCGTTATTTGTTGTCATATTTGCATTTAAAATAGCTGCTTTTAATACAGAATTTTCTTCAACGTGTTCATCATCATCTAATTCAATAATTTTTAAAATTTCTTCAAAAGTAGTACTTTTATTTAATACTTTTTGTAAACCATCTTGTAACATAGTTGTAACATTTGATGTATAAACTAAGCTTCTTAAAGCATCCTTTTTAAGACCATTACTTACAGCATCACGAATATCTTGATCAATTAATAATACTTCGTGAACAGCAACTCTTCCTTTAAATCCATTTGTACATTCATCACAACCTTCGGCAACAGGAAGTTCAGTTATATCAACACCTAATACACCTTTAAATAATTGTTTTTCATAATCATTAGCTGGTCGCATATGACTACATTTTGGACATAATTTACGAGCTAATTTTTGGGATACAATTCCTGTTAAAGAACTTGCAAGTAAATATCTTTCAACATCCATATCAAGTAAACGTTCAATAGTTGTAAGTGAGTTGTTAGTGTGAAGTGTTGAAAGAACTAAGTGACCTGTAATAGAAGCACGAACAGCAATTTGTGCAGTTTCTGAGTCACGAATTTCCCCAATCATTACAATATTAGGGTCCTGACGTAAAATAGAACGTAGTGCACTTGCAAAAGTTAGTCCAATTTCACTATTAGTTTGAACTTGGTTAATACCTTCAATACTCATTTCTATTGGATCTTCTACAGTAATTATATTTGTTTCTTCTTTATTTAATCTTTGTAAAATAGAGTATACAGTTGTTGATTTACCACTACCAGTTGCTCCAGTTACAAGAATTATTCCATTTGGAACAGATATCATCTTTAATATTTTTTGATAGTTTGAATCACTGAATCCAAGTGCTTCAATACCTTGTAAGCTTCGTTTATAGTCCAAAATACGGATAACCATTTTTTCTCCTTCAAGTAAAGGTAATACAGAAACACGAAGGTCTAAAGCTATACCATTAATAACACCTTTAATGGCACCATCTTGTGGAAGTCTAGTTTCAGTTATATTCATTCCTGATAATATTTTTAATCTAGTAATTAAATTTCTTTGGATATCTTTAGGAACTTCTGCATAATTAACTAAATCACCATCAACACGAATTCTAATAAGCATAAAATTTTCATGTGGATCGAAATGAATATCACTTGCACCTCTTTTAGCAGAATCAGCAAGTATATCATTTACTATCTCAACTGGTGGTGTTCTAACAAAATCATATTTCTTAAGCATAAAAAAATCATCCCCTTATTATTCATTTATACTAGCTTTTATATCTATTTTATTATATAATATATTTGTGATAATTACAAGATAGGAATGTGATTTTTAATGAAAAAGAAGAATAATAAAGGGTTTTTATTAGTAGAGACACTTTTAGTCGCAACCTTTGCTGCTAGTACAATGTTATTTATTTTCGTTCAATTAAGGCGTATTACAACTGAGTATAATCGTTCTTTTAGTTATAATACAGTTGAAGGAATATATGCGACTAATCAAATAAATGATTATATAATAAATAATGGTTATGAAAAAATTGCTGAATATATGAGTAATCGAATTGAGGGAGATGTTACAGTTACTCCTGAACCATATGTTATTTTATATGATGGTAATTCTTGTTCAAGTGTTTATTTAGATGAAGTTGATTATTGTAATCATTTGATGAGTTTACTGAATGTAAAAATGGTAGTAATGACATATGCTGATTTATCGTTTAAAGATTTTAGAAAAAATATTGATAGTTATGATGTATTTGATAATAACTTAAAAAGGTTTATTAAATATATTAAATATGATGTCGGTGATTCAGAATTATCTAAAAGAAGAACAATTGTATCTTTTAAAGATGATACATATGCTTCTTTAAAAGTATATAGAAGGGACTAAATAAAATGAATAAAAAAGGGTTTACAGTAATTGAATTAATAGTATCTTTCTCACTCGTTATGATTGTTGTAGTTATGCTTGTCCAAGTAGTAGTTTTGGTAAAGAATTTATATGTTAATGCAGCAATCAAAACTGAGTTATTAAATAAACAAGCAATTATGAATCGTAAGGTTAGCGAACAATTTACTAATAAAGATATAAAGGCAGCTGTTCGTTGTGGACAAGGTTGTTTAACTTTTATCTATGAAGATGATACATCTTCCAATTTGATTGTAAAAAAAGAAGAAAATACATTTTCTTTTATAGATAATGACACTGGAACAATTAATTATACAACAAAATTAATTACTGGAAGTAGTTTTGGTGACATTGATATTTCAAACGAAACAATTAATGGTGTAGCTGATGGAAAAAATAATTCCTTCATTAAAATTAACATTCCTGTTAAACATACATTAGTTGAGGGTGATTTTGGAATAAATGTTGTTTATCAATATGATTCTAGAATTACAGCTATTTCAGATATTGTTTTTGATTCACAAAATACAAATGATGGTGGTACTATTGTTTTAAAAGGCTCTTCTGATATGACATGGAACGCCAATTTAGCATTTACCGATCCTGGTTATTATGTAATTGAATCAGATGGGGATTTATGTACTCCAAGTGGTTCTAACACTTGTAATGTTACAGTTACTGGTACTGTTGGAAAAGAAGTAAATAAAACTTACAATCTTACTTATAAATTAACAGTAGATGGAAACTTGGTTGATCAAAAAACACGAAGAGTTTTAGTAATAAATGATTCATTTAATTATGATTATACTGGGGATATTCAAATGTTTACTGCACCACAAACTGGTGTATATAAAATTGAGGCTTGGGGAGCTAGTGGTGGATATGGTCTAAAAAACGGAGTAAAAGCTAATGCTCCAGGTAAAGGTGCCTATACAGTTGGTGAGATTGAATTAAATAAAGGTGAACAATTATATGTTTTTGTTGGACAAAAAGGAATTGATGCAACAGTTAATTCTGGTGGAGCTGCAACGTTTAATGGTGGTGGAGCCGGTGGAAATGATTCTGATGATGATGCTGGTGGTTCTGGAGGCGGTGCTACTGATATTCGTTTAGCTTCTGCCAAATGGAACGATACCAATGGCTTAAGATCGCGAATCATGGTTGCTGCTGGTGGAAATGGAAGTAGCTATAATTTTGTCGGCTTAAGTGGTGGTACTATTAGTGGTTTTAGTCATTCAGTGACTAACGGTAATAATGGTAAAGGAGCAACGCAAACAGGTTTCTTATTTGGATATAGTGAAAACGAAACTTTTTGTGCAAATCCTGGAGAAGTTGGACCAAATGGTGAAGTTTTATCTCATGGGCAACCTGGTGGTGGAGGTGGATATTACGGTACTTATAAGGGCGTTTGTGTTAATTTAAGTAAATATGGTGACGCTGGAAGTGCTAGTAGTTTTATCTCAGGACATACTGGATGTAATGCAGTAAAAAGTGATGGAACACCAAGTGGAACTACCAAACATTATTCTAATAAAGTATTTGCTAATACACAAATGATTGCTGGAAACGCTAGTATGCCAAATCCAAGGGGAACTGGAAATATTACAGGAAACAGTGGTAATGGTTATGCTAGAATTACATTAATAAGTGTTACATCATAGTAAAGCAATTAAATAATCAAAGCTGAAAAATAAAAGTAAAGCTGAAATTGCTGCATGTAATAAACGTGCAGTTAAAAAAGGTAAATATCTAATCTTAGTATCACTTAAAATGCCAATCATTTGAACATGAACACTAAATCCGCCAAATGATAAAATCATAACTGATAAAGTCGCTTTAAATTTTAGTGGTATATCTAAAAGACTAATATATTTTAAACCTTGAGTCATTTCAAAAATACCATTAATTATACTTTGATGATAGGTATTAACATGAATATTTTTATCAATAATTGTAGTTATAATAAGAAAAAAAGTAACTACACCTAATACAAATAATAAGGTATTTACTGCTTCCGTCAAAGAATTAGTAAGAATTTTACCAAAAGTTTTATTATTACTAATTCTTTTATTGTGCATTGAAATAATTGCCTTTTTTAAGTCAAATCGCATATTTCTTTCTTTAGTTGGAACATAATTTCGTACTAATAAACCAATAATAAAATTAGTTAAATAGTGAAATATTAATACAAATAATCCTACTTCTTTATTGTTTAAAAATGTTAAGGAAACTGTTCCAAGAATAAAAAGAGGATTAGAAAAATGGGTAAACATTAAAATTTTAGAAGCTTCTTCTTTTGTTATTTTTCCTTGATTATATAATTCTTTAGTATATTTCGCACTACTAGGAAATCCAGATATTAAACTCATTATTAAAATAAATGCACATTCACCCTTACACTTAAACACATAATTCATTATTGGTTTAAATAATTCACCAACAAATTCTACAAAACCATATTCAACTAATATAGTAGATAAAACAAAAAAAGGGAAAAGTGATGGAAAAATACTTTTTTGCCAAATATCAAGTGAGAATAAAACTGCATTTAAAATATCTTTAGAATAAACTAATAATTGACTTGTAATAAATATTAATAAACTCATAATTAAAATACTTACACTAATTTTTCTCATAATCCTCCTTTTTTTGTGATAAAATAGAAACATAGAAAGGTAGTGACTCATGTCTAATAAAAGATATGCAAAAATAAAAATATTCATTAAAGAATATTATAAATTTATTATATTTATTATTGTATTTCAAGCTATACTATTATTTCCAATACCTTATGTAATAAATACTTCAGGAGGTTTATTAGAAGCAGGTAAACGTGTTATTGTAGAAGATGGATATGAAAGTAATGGTAGTTTTAATCTTTGTTATGTAAGTGAAATAAAAGCTAATGTTAGTACATTATTTATGTCTTTATTTAATAAAGATTGGGATTTTATAAAAGTAGAAGAAGTAAAATATGATCATGAAACATTAGATGATGCTGAATATCGTTCTAGATTATTGTTGAAACAGGCCCAACAAACAGCTATAATGGTTGCTTTTAAAAAAGCAAATAAAGAAATTAAAATAAATAATACAAACTTCTTTATTGCTTATATAGATGAAAATGTTGATAGTAATTTAAAAATAGGTGATGAGCTTTTAAAAATTAATAATCAAGAAATAACTGAATATAATCAAATATTAGATATTATTGATAAACATGATGTTGGCGATATACTTACTTTAACAATAAAAAGAGATAATAAAACTTTAGAAGTTGAAACAAAAGTATATGAATTAGATGGAGAAAAAAGAATTGGTTTATTATTAATACCTATTTATGATTATGAATTAGACCCAGAAGTTAAATTTGTAAATAAGACCCGCGAATCTGGTTCAAGCGGTGGGTTAATGACTACTTTAGAAATATATAATAATTTAGTTAAAGAAGATCTTACTAAAGGTAAAAAAATTGCCGGAACAGGAACAATAGATATTGATGGTAATGTTGGTGAGATATCAGGAATTAAATATAAATTAGCTGGAGCTGTTAAAGAAAATTCAGATATTTTCTTAGTACCAAGTGGTGAAAATTACAAAGAAGCAATTAAAGAACAAAAAGAACATAATTATGATATTGAAATTGTTGAAATAAAAACTTTTGATGAAGCTTTAGAATATTTGCAAAGTTTATAGAATCATAAAAAGATTCTTTTTTTATATAATTTATTAGGTGATAATATGGAAGATTTAGAAAAAAGAAATCAAGAATTATATATGTTAATACAATTACTTGCTACATATGGTCCAAGTACTTTAAATGAAGAAGAATTATTAGAAGTGTGTGAAGCTTATAATAATTTACACTCAAAATTTTATTATAATAAGAGTATTATTAGTTCTAATAATATTGTTCTTAGTTTAAGTATTGCGGATATGATATTAAGAGATGTTAATGTAGTAAATAGTTCGGTTTTAACTTTAACCGCCCTTAATGATAGTTTTATTATTAAAGAATATTTAAAATATAGATTAAAAATGAAAAAAGAAATAGATATTATAAAAAAATTTAAAAATAGTAAAGTAAGAACACCAGAAGCTTATAAAAAATTAAAAAAACAATTATTGAATTATCAACAAGAGTATGATAAAAATTTAAAATTAATTAATCAAAATAAAGAAAATAATAAGTTATTAAATAAAGTAAAAAGTTAACGTGACTTATTTCTTTTTTTTTGATACAATGTATTTGGTGATGTTATGAATCGCAAAGATGTAGATATTAATAAAGTAACGCCGATGATGCGTCAATATTTAGAAAT
>CALVVE010000024.1 GCA_944363775.1 uncultured Bacilli bacterium
AAAAGCGTAAGCCACCGATGAAGGAGAAATATCTAATCGTGAGATTAGATGCAGTCAAATTTATTTGACTTTTGTTCCTTGTAAATAAGTATAAAATATGTTATTATAAATACGTTAAATTATATATGAAAGAAGTGAAATAATGCGTTTAAGTAATGAATGGAAAGATTATGAATGTATAGATGCTGGTAATGGTGAAAAGTTAGAACGATGGGGTAATGTTATTTTAAGACGCCCTGACCCTCAAGTTATATGGACAATTAAAGAGTATAATGATAATTGGAAAAAAATAGATGGTCATTATTTCCGTAGTAATAAGGGTGGAGGACAATGGAAATTTTATAAAAAATTACCTGATCATTGGACAATTAATTATAAAGATTTAACTTTTAAAGTAAGTCCAACTAATTTTAAACATACTGGTTTATTTCCAGAACAAGCTACAAATTGGGACTTTATGATGAATAAAATTAGAAATGCAAATAGGTCAATTAAAGTATTAAATTTATTTGCTTATACAGGTGGAGCAACAATGGCATGTTCTAAAGCAGGTGCAATTGAAGTTGTTCACGTAGATGCTGCTAAAGGAATGGTCGCATGGGCCAAAGAAAATATGTATTTATCACATCTTGAAAATAATAAAATCCGTTTTATTGTTGATGATTGTTTAAAATTTGTAGAAAGAGAAGCTCGTCGTGGTCATAAATATGATGCTATTATTATGGATCCACCTAGTTATGGTCGAGGACCAAATGGTGAGGTATGGAAATTTGAAAAAAGTATTTATGAACTTATTGATGCTTGTACAAAAATATTAAGTGAAGAACCATTATTTTTCTTAATTAATTCTTATACAACTGGAATTTCTAGTACTGTTTTATCGAATATTTTAAAAACAACATTATTACCGCTTTATCCAAATGGAAAAATAGATGCAGGCGAAGTAGGACTTCCAATTACAAAAGATAACTTAGTTTTACCATGTGGTATATATGGAAGATGGGAAAGCAATGATTAATGTAATTTATGAAGATAATCATTTATTAGTCGTTGAAAAACCGATTAATATGCTTGTTCAAGCTGATAATACTAATGATGAAGATCTACTATCTAAATTAAAATTATATTTAAAAGAAAAATATCATAAACCTGGTAATGTTTATTTAGGATTAGTTCATCGTTTAGATAGACCAGTAGGTGGTATAATGGTATTTGCTAAAACTAGTAAAGCTGCTAGTAGATTAAGTGATCAAGTAAGAACTCATAAATTTAATAAGATTTATCATGCAATTGTATATGGTAAAGTAAAAGAAAAAGAAGAATTAAAAGATAAATTATTAAAAGATAAAAAGAATAATATCGTAACTGTTAATCCTAATGGAAAGGATTCAATTTTAAATTATGAACTAATTAAATACAACAAAGAAGCTAATCTAAGTTTAGTAAAAGTATATTTGAAAACAGGTCGAAGTCATCAAATTAGAGTTCAATTTTCAAGCCGAAGTCATCCATTATTTGGTGATCAAAAATATAATAAACAAGCTAAAGTTGGAGAACAAATTGCTTTATTTGCTAGTTCGTTATCTTTTTACCATCCAGTTACAAAAGAGTTATTAACATTTAATTTAGATTTACCAAAAAGAAAACCATGGAATTTATTTAGTTAAGTTATATAAATTCTTTTTTTTATGAAAATAAATAACATTTGTTATTTTAAATTTGACATATTACAATTTATGTGTTATTATTAAATAACATTTGTTATTTAATCAAAAAGGAAGTGATTTTATGGCAAGAAAAATTAGCTTTAATAAAGATTATATTTTATTAAAAACTAAAGAGTTTATAAAAGAATATGGAATAGAAGTAATGAATGTAAGAGATTTATGTAAATATATTGGATGTTCAACACAACCGATATTTAGAAATTTTGAAAATATGAGTAATTTCAAAAAAGAATTAAAAATATATTTACATGATTATTATGATGATTTTATTTATCAAATTGTAGATAAAGAAGATTATTTATTTACAATTAGTTATGCTTATGCTTTATTTTCTCTAAAAGAATCTAATATTTTTAAAGCTTTATTTATGAGTGATTTAGCTGGTAGTAGAACTATTGAAGAAGTATTAAATTCTTCTTGGAATATTGACACAATCAAATCCATTCCTAAGCAATATAAAGTAACTAAAAAACAAGCAGAAATATTATACCGTGATGTAAGATTCTTTACGCATGGTTTATCTTGCCAAATTGCTTGTCATAGTATAATTGTTACTGAACGAGAAATAGAAAATTTAATTAAAAATATTATTGAAAAAATAAAATAAAGGTGGTGAAAAAAATGAAAGAGACTATTAAAAATTTAAAACGTGTATATAGGTATGGTAAAGAGTATAAAAAGAATTTAATTTATGAAACTATAGGTTCAATATTTGGTATAGTTATAAGTATTATTTTACCTATTTTAGCTGCAAAACAAATTGTCTACTTGACAGATAATTTATGGTATCAATTAATATTTATGAGTATAATTATATTATTTGTTGGATTTATTAGTTCATTTAAAACTGTTTTAATACGAAAAAATACTCAAAAATTTACTGTTGGAATTACTGAGAAAATGCAAAAGGAATTAGGTGTTGATATATTAAAAATATCTCAAAGTGAAATTGATAATAATGCAACAGGAGTATTTATTCAAAGAATGACTAGTGATGTTGATGAACTAGCAAAAATGTTTACAACGGGGTATGGACGTTTAATTGGAATAATATCTAGTATTGGTACTTTTATATCTATATTAATAATTGATAAATATGTCTTTGTTTTTTATGTGATTTCAGCTATTATTTTAACAGCTTTACATGTTATAAAATCTAAAAAATGTAATTTAAAAGATAAAGAAAAAAGAAAATCTCAAGAAAAAGTAACAAGTTTAACCAGTGAATTAATTAGAGGTTCTAGAGATATAAAAATGCTTAACATAAAAAAGAATTTTATTGAAACATTAAATGATAATATAAAAATCAAAAATCAAAATTATTTAGATATGAGAAATATAGATATATTTTATAATTATATTATTGAAAATTTAAGTGAAATATTTCAATTTTTATTAATAATTTTATTTATATATTTAATTAATTATAAAGGATTAACTGTTGCGATGGCAATTGCTTTATTTTCTTATCGTACTAAAGTTATGACTAACTTTATGGAAAATATTTCGTTATTATTAGAAGAAACAAATAATTTTAATTTATCATTTAAAAGAGTGTTTTCTATTTTAAATAATCATACTTTTGAAAAAGAAAAATTTGGTAAAGAACGTATTTCAAATTTTGTTGGGAATATAGAATTTAAAAATGTTGTATTTGGTTATAATGAAAATACAGTATTAAATAATTTATCTTTTTCAGTTAAACCAGGAGAAAAAATTGGTTTTGTTGGTAAAAGTGGATCTGGGAAAACAACTATATTTAACTTAATTTCCAAAATGTATACTTTAGAAAGTGGTAATATTTATATTGATGGTTATGATATTAATACGTTAACAGAGGATTCTATACGTGGCAATATTGCACTTATTTCTCAAAATCCATATTTATTTAATATGAGTATAAAAGATAATTTAAGATTAGTAAATAAAAATGTATCTGATGAGGAAATAAAAAAAGCTTGTCAACTTGCATGTTTAGATGATTTTATTGAATTATTACCAGAAAAATATGATACCGTAATTGGTGAAGGTGGAGTTATTCTATCTGGTGGTCAACGTCAAAGATTAGCTATTGCTAGAGCATTTATTCAAAATAAAAAAATGATATTATTTGATGAAGCAACAAGTGCTTTGGATAATGAAACACAAAGAGAAATTCAAAAAGCAATTGATAATATAGGTAGTGAATGTACTGTTATGATTATCGCACATCGCTTATCTACAATTGTAAATTGTGACAAAATTTTTATTATAGAAGATGGTCAAATTTTAGATAGTGGAACTCATAAAGAATTATTAGAAAGAAGTAATTTTTACTTAAATTTATATGAAGAAGAAACTAGTAAATAAAATTGTCTTAAAAAATCAATTGATTAATTCAGTTGGTTTTTTATTTTAAAATATACGATTTATTTACATATACTTAAATAGGTGAGTTTATGTTTAAATATAAAATTATTACTTTATTTCTTTTATTACTTTCAATAAGTTTATTTGATTATAGTTATGCTAAAGAAAGAAATTATTCATTAAAGAACAAAATAATATATATAGATCCAGGTCATGGAGGAAATGATCCAGGGGCTATGTATAAAGATGTATTAGAAAAAGATATTAATTTGGAAATTAGTAAACTATTAAAAACTGAATTAAATAAAAAAGGTGCAACTGTATATTTAACAAGAAATGGAGATTATGATTTATCAGTACCAAATACAATTAATAATAAAAGAAGTGATTTATCTAGAAGGGGTAATGTTATTAATAAATCTAATTGTGATTTGTTTCTGTCAATTCATTTAAATGCAGAAAGTTACAGTAGTTGGCATGGAGCCCAAGCGTTTTATAATAGTAAATTAAAAGAGAATAAAGAAATTGCAAAAATATTCCAAAATTTATTTAAAGAAAAACTTAATTCAGATCGAAATTATAAAAAAGATAATACTTTATATTTACAAAATCGTATAACAAGACCGGGTGTATTATTAGAATTAGGATTCTTATCTAATCCGAATGAAAGATATTTACTTCAAACAGATAGTTATCAAAAAAAGATAGTAAATGTTATTATTGACGGTGTAGAGTTGTATCTAAATGGAAATTGAAAGATATGTGAAATATCTTTTTTTTCACAAAATAACCATATAATTTTTTTATATTTATATAGGAATGAGGTGAAAACTAAAAAATATATGCTATAATGTTATAGTAGGTGAAAGTATGAAAGAAATGAAGGAAAAAATATTTAAAACTTTAGATGAACAAATAAATATTTTAGAATCTAAAGGATTAATAATTGAAGATGTGGAAGAAGCAAAAGAAATTTTATTTCGTGAAAATTATTTCTTTGTTTCAGGATATCGACATATATTTATGAAAAATAATGAAAAAGATCATTTCATTAAAGGAACTACATTTGATGAATTATATGCAATGTTTGTTTTTGACAGAATGATTCGTAATATTATGTTTAAATATATATTAATTATTGAAAATAATATTAAATCAATTATAAGTTATCAAATGTCTAAAAAATATGGTTATAAAGAAAAAGATTATTTAAATCCTAAAAATTTTACTCATGATCCTTTAAAGACACGTCAAGTTCATGATATTCTTGATAAAACACGTAGACAACTTAGAGTTAATGGAAAACAACATACAGCTACTTTACACTATATAGATAATTATGGATATATACCAATGTGGATTTTGGTTAAAGTACTATCTTTTGGTATTATTTCTGAATTATATAACATTCTAAAAAATGAAGATAAACAATTAATTGCTGATGTGTATCATTTAGATTATGAAACATTATCAATTTATTTATCATTACTTTCTAATTTGAGAAATGTATGTGCTCATGAAGAAGTTTTATATGATCATCGTACACAAAGAAATTTACCAGATTCACGTTATCACAAACTTTTAGATATTCAAAAAGTTGATGATGAATATATTTATGGGAAGAATGATTTATTTGCCATAGTTATTATTTTAAAACAATTATTAACAGAAGAAGAGTTTAGAGAGTTTGCTTATGAACTTGGTTATGAAATTGATGTATTAGATGGTAGAGTTGACACAGTACCACTAATTGCTATTTTAAATAGAATAGGTTTTCCTGTTAATTGGCGTAACATTATAGATATAGATTAGGTGATATTATGAGAAAAAAATTAAATTATGTATTAATTATTCTTTGTGCAGTTTTAATTGGTGTTGTAGGAACAACTTTATGTTATGAAACACTTAACAATTCAAGTACAGCTTCATTAGATGATGGAACTAAGAAAAATGTAACAGTAACAGAATCTGATTCTTTAGAAGAATCTATTAGTAAAATATATGATGCGGTTTTTGTAATTGAGTCATATAAAAATAATCAATTAATTTCTAGTGGAACAGGTTTTGCTTACAAGAAAGACGATAATTATGGTTATGTTATAACAAACCATCATGTTATTGATGGAGCTGATCAAGTAAAAATTACAACAATGGATGGAAATGAAGTTGATGCAAAAGTTTTAGGTAGTGATGAATATTCAGATATTGCAGTTTTATCAATAGATGCGAAAGCTGTAACTTTAGTTGCTACAATTGGTAATAGTAGTGATTTATCTTTAGGTGATACATTATTTACTGTTGGTTCTCCATTAGGAAAAGAATATAAAGGAACTGTTACTAAAGGAATATTATCTGGTAATAATCGTACAGTTACAACAGAAAATACAGTAATGGAAGTTTTACAAACTGATGCAGCTATTAATCCAGGTAACAGTGGTGGACCATTATGTAATATTAATGGTGAAGTAATTGGTGTTAATTCTTTAAAATTAGTAGAAGATGAAATAGAAGGAATGGGTTTTGCAATTCCAATTGAAATAGTAATGTCTTCTGTTGATAGTCTTGAAAAAGGTGAAAAAATTGTAAGACCATTAGTTGGAATTGAAATGATTGAAGCAAGTAATGTTTATGCTTTATATCAATATGGTATTAAATTAAGTAATGATGATCCAAAAGAAGGAATTGTTGTAATAACAGTTACTAACAATGGACCTGCAGCTAAAGCCGGATTAGAAAAAGGAGATATAATTACTAAAATTGATGGAACAAAAGTTTCAACTATAAGTGAGTTTAGACATATACTTTACAAACATTCTGTTGGTGATGAAGTTACAATAGTTGCTTCTAGAGAAGGTAAAGAAAAAACATTTAAAGTTAAATTAGAAGCAAATAATAATTCTGATAAGTAAAAAAATAGAAATTTTTCTATTTTTTTTGTTTAATTATTTTTTTAAATGATATAATAAAAATGGTGAGAGTGTGAAAAAAATAATAATAGGGTTAATTTTAATAGTAATTATAGGTGGTACCTTTTTATATATAAGAGAAATTGAGTATCAAAGTAATCAAGTGGAAAAGCTAGAGCAAGTAAAAAAGGAAAAAGAAGAAAAATTAAAAGAAATTAAAAATAATTATAATAAATATGTTGTTGTAAATGAAGATACTAATTTATATACATATAATGAAAATAGATATCAAGAAAGTGGTAAAGTGGTAAAAGATATTACATTTGAATTAGAAGAATTAGATGAAAATAGTGAATATTATAAAATAAAAAATTTAAATAAATATATATATTATAAGGATGTAAGTAAAACAGAAAATTTAGTTGTTGAAACAATTTATAAAAACTATGTTCCTTTTAATTTAAATATAATAACTAAAAATGCTAAATTTTATAAAGATGATAAAGTTGTTTTTGAATTAAATGATGAAGAAGAATTTAAAGTACTTGGTAAAAGTGATACTTTATATTATGTTGAATTAAATAATATGTTTTTATCAGTAAAAAAAGAAGATGTAGTAAAAGAATATGAATCACATAATACAGATTTAGAAAGTGCAACTGATATTGCAGTTCTGAATTATCATTTCTTTTATGATAAAGAAAATGGAGAGGTTTGTAATCAAATAATTTGTCATGAAAAACAATTTTTTAAAGAACAATTAGATTATTTAAAAAATAATAATTTTTTTACAACTGATATGGAGAGTTTTTCGATGTTTTTAGATGGTATTATAAAATTACCCAAAAAAACAGTTTTACTTACTATTGATGATGGTGGACAAGGTGTAAAAGAAGTTGCAATACCCATGCTTACAGAATATCAAATGAATGCAACAGTATTTTTAGTTACTTCTTGGTATAATCCTAATGAATATGAAAATGAATATATTGAATGTCATTCGCATACTAATAATATGCATAATGATGGAGTTTGTCCAATGAAACAAGGTGGAGGATTAACTTGTCTATCGGAAGAAGAAATAAAAAATGATTTACAAGCATCAAGAAATATTTTAAATGGTTCTACTGCAATAGCTTACCCATTCTACGAATATAATGATTATGCAATAGAACAATTAAAAAATAATGGTTTTAAATTGGCATTTATAGATGGTGGAAAAAAAGCTTCAATTGGTTGTGATAAATTTACAATTCCAAGATATGTTATGTCTACTAATTGGAATATAAATGATTTTATAAGTGCAGTAAACTAAAAAACAGGAAATTCCTGTTTTTTTAGTATATAGTATTGCACACACCAGGGGCTGGTTTATAAAAACAATGGTTTTTATATCTACCAGCTAAACTTTGATCCCACCACGTACTTTTACAATATTCACCTTTTGCTGGAGCATAGAACCATAAAGCATTAGTGGCAGGATAAAAATAATCGCCACGAATTACACGATCTGCTAAAGCTTTTTCTAAATCGTTTGGACTACTATAAAACAATGGACTATTTATTCCACTAAAACCACCAGGATTTTGATATACCGCATCAGTTATGGTATTTATGTTTTTAAAGGTTAAACAATTGGCTATAACACGGTTTATAACAACATTACCAACCATAAGCATTCCTAAATTACCTTCACCAACAGCTTCAGCACGCATTAAACGTGCAAGTAAATCTCTTTCTTTTTCAGTATATTTAACTACAGTCATATAATCACCTAATATATAATATTCAAAAAAATGTTTTTAATTAAATAATTTATGTTATATATTGAAATAGAATGTTTTTTATGCTATAATTTACTTGTATTTATTTTTAGGGGCATAGTTCAGTTGGTAGAACGTTGGTCTCCAAAACCAAATGTCGTGGGTTCAAGTCCTGCTGCCCCTGCCAGATGTAATAACTCTAAAAAAGTTTAGAGAAAACATATATTTTGACCATAGAAATAAAGAGTTTCTATGGCTTTATTTTTTTAATTTACACCATTTATGAACAAAATTATCTGACATATACCATCCTATATCAATTCTTATTTGTCTATTGATGTGTATATATCCCTATGATGGATGTTTATTTATGATATTCTTTTACCAACTTACACATATCATTTTGATTTATTTCGTATTGGTTTAATGTGTCTTTTGTTTTTAACCATTTATAATATCCACTTCTAGATAATTTCATTTCTGTACATAATGCTTTAACATTAAATTCTTTACTTAATATTAAGACTATTTCAAATTCTTGTTCTTTGAACCATTGAATACTACAATTTGACCATCTCCTTCCATTATATAACTTTTCTTTAATTGTTTATTCTCAATTTTTAATTTCATATTTTTATATTGCAATTTTTCTATATCAGTAAATTTTTTCTATTTAAAAATTTTTCATAATGATTACCAGGTTTCTTCTTATTTTCTAAACCAGCTTATCCACATTTAAAATATTTCTTTAACCAATTGTTATACATACCGTTTGATATATGTTCTCTTGTCGTTATTTGAAATGTACTAACATTATGTTCCAAATGTTCTTTAATTAATTTTAATTTTTCATTTTTTGACTAATATTTATTTTTACCACCTTTAGGTCTTCCAATAAAATCATCTCCTATATTAAATTATATCAAAATAAAAGTAGATCACATTCTTTTTATGTGTCTACTTTTACTTTATCACTTCAATTATAAATTTTAGTCATTTTTTTCTTCATTTAAAATATAGTCAATTAAACATTGAATGGTAAACATATCATCATTATTATTTGAATCTATAGAAAGTTCAAATATAATATTTGGATTATTTGTGCCTGATGTTAATTTAACTTTATATAAATAATTTTCTTTTTTTGAAAGAAAATATTTTTTACCATTAGGCAATAAGTCGCTTTCAATATAGCATTCATTTTGCGATAAATTTTTTTTAATTTTTACAAATAATTTATTACTTTTAATAATATATTCAAATTTACCAAATCTATTTTCTAATTTTTCTTTAAAATCATTATAATATTTTTTTGGAATTTCTTGACTACCACTCTTTTTTCTTCTAAAAATAGTTTTAATGTTAAAGAATTTATTAAAATCATCTAATGGAATTATTTTTTTATTTCCATTTGAATCCACTGATGTTATAAATTCAACATTTTTATTTCTCAAATTTGATGTAATCCATCCAAATGCAATTGTATTAGGAACTGGTACAATCATTCCGCTTTGGGCAACATTTTTGTAAAAATCAAAATTATTATTAAGAACATCAATTATTTCTTGTGAAAAATGGTTTGACTCAAATTTATTTTTCTTCTCGTATACAAACATATTATCTTTTATTTCAACTACAAATTGAGAAGTTTGTGATGATGGCATTTTTGTTTCAATAAAGAAACTTTTATTATTTTTGTTTAATTTAATTTCAATATCAGGTGTTGTACTATCTGCATTTCCATATTGATGGACTACAACATCATAATTTCTCAAAGCGTCATTAATATATTTTGATATATCATTTTCAAATTTTTCCCACTTTCTCATAAAAACCTCCTATATTTCTTTTAATCCACTAAATACTGCTTTTAATAAATTAATTGGTACACTATTTCCAAATTGCTTTAATGATTGACTATCATTTTCTATTATTTTAAATGTTTCTGGAAAACCTTGAAGTCTAGCAGCTTCTCTTGGACTTAATCTTCTTACTTTTCCATTGATATAATAAGCACCAGTTTTTGGGGCGGCTCCACCACTAGATGCTGCTAAAGTAATTCCAATTCCATTTTCATGATAAATTCGATTACCTTGTCCCCCGTTTGCAATAATTCCAATTTGAACAGGCTTATTTACTTTTCCATTTTTTATTGCATTATTTAGTTTTTCTTCATCAATATGAATATCGTTTCTGTTTAATACATACTTATCTGTTTTAGAATCATCTTCTTTTATATCTGAAATTGTAACTACTTTGTCAATTTCTTCTGGAAATTTAAATTTGCCTGAATCTACATCTTTTCTTATACATACAATTGCGATACGTTCTCGGTTTTGTGGTAAACCAAAATTCTTAGCATTAAGTACTTTATAATATATATTATAATTTAATTCATTTAGTGTATTTGAAATAACCTCAAAAGTTGCACCTCCATTATGTGCTTTTAAATTTTTAACATTTTCTAAAAGTATTACTTTTGGCTTATGATGTGAAACAATTCTAGCTATATCAAAAAATAATGTTCCTCTTGTATCCGAAAATCCTCTTTGTTTTCCAGAAATACTAAATGGTTGGCATGGAAATCCACCACATAGAATATCAAAACTTGGTATATCTTTTTCATCAATTTGTGTAATATCACCGTATGGTGTTTCATTGAAATTTAATTTATAACTTTCCTGACAATATTTATCCCATTCTGAAGAAAATACACATTTACATCCAAATGATTCAAGTGCATATCTAAATCCCCCGATTCCAGCAAATAGATCAATAAATTTCATTTTTTTTAATTCCATGACAATCATCCTTTCTAAAGTTTAAGTATTGAAATTATTATATCATAAAATATTATTCAAATCTCTAATATTGTCTATAATTGTGGTAAAATATTATTAGTGATGTATATATGAAAGTAGTAACTTTAAAATAGCCATGGGCAACGCTTATAGCTGAAGGAATAAAAAAATATGAGGTTGGCAGTTGGAAAACAAAATAGAGAGGAAAAAAATTAATACATAGAAGAGGTGGAATAGATAAAAATGAACTGGATAAATATAAAAATCTTGGTTATGAATTTCCTAAAAGTAAAATAGTTGCTTGCGTTGATTTAGTAGATTGTTTAGAATTAGATGATAAGTTTACCAAACAAATTATTATAGAAAATAATATTTTCTATGGAAATAAAGTTAGAACTGGTTACGCATGGAAATTAGAAAATGTTATAAAAATTAATTACCCTAAAGAAATTAAAGGCATTAGGCTTATGGAATATAGATGATTTTGAGTTAAATTAAAATTATAAAGGAGGGTTTATGTTAAATATAGATTATTTGTTAAATGATATAGATGCCGTAGATTATAGAAAAACTCACAATAAAAATAAACATAAAATATATTTATCTGGTGATATGCTATGTTCTGATCATATTTTTATGTTATTGGAACATATTAAATTTATAGAAATTAATAATATTAAAAATGTTAATATTAATGTTATAATTAATACAAGAGCATTTTCGGATGAAGCAGTATTAATCATATTGGAAATAATTACTTATTATGTTTTAAAGAATAATATAGGTGACTTAACATATACTTTTATAGTAAGTAATAAATATTTAGGATATGAAATGTTTAAAAACAATATGTTATATTCATATAACACAAAAAGAATTAATTCTACTGCTTTTATTTCTAATTTTGAAAGAAAATGTATTATTTCATCAAATCATTATAGGCGAATCGCAATAAATAATGAAGAAAATAGAAATGGTCCATATTTATCAATCTTAATTGGAGATATTTCAATGTTTTTAAAATATTATAACGTTGATAAAAATTATATTAATGATCTATCGGAAGCAATAGTTGAAATTGTTGACAATGCTCTAAATCATTCAACTAGTGATTGCTTATTAGATATTAAGGTTCTTGATTATAGACCAAATAGTTATATGTGTTTAAATGTAACAGTCATATCTATTGGAGAGATCTTGATAAATACTGAGATAAATAAGTATATTGAAAGTACTGATAAAAGTAAATATTCTGAAAAAAATCAAATTATACTTAGTGCACTTCAAAATCACAAAAAGCATTTTTCAAATACTTATGATATTGAAAGTTTTGCAACAATATCTGCCTTTCAAAAATATGTTACTACACGATATAAATCAAAAAATTCTGGAGGAACCGGATTAACAACATTAATTAAACAACTACACGAAAAGGCATCTAGTGATTATTGTTATGTTCTTTCTGGAAATAACATAATAAAATTTGTTGATGGATATTTAGATTTGACTGAAACTGGTTTGATTGGTTTTAATAAATCAAATGATTATTTAAACAGCATTCCATCATCGGATATTGTTTATAAAACTGAAAAAAAATTTAATGGAGTTATTTATAATTTATGTTTTATTTTAGATGAAAAGGAGAATAATAATGAATAAAATTGAATTGAAATTTGATAAAAGTTTAAGTGGATTAGCTGGTAATTCTTATGGTGTATCAGAATATAATTCACAATTAAAAGATAAATTTGATTGGAATGGTATGAATGTTATCATATTTCCAAATCATATAGAAAAAATAGGTATTTCTTTTATACAAGGTTTCTTTAGTGCTATTTTAGAAAAAATTAATAAAAATAATATAGAAAAATATATAAAAATTGAAAGTTCATCTGAAGAACTAACTACTAAAATAATAGAAAACATTAAATTTTAGGAGTATTTTTTATGGATTATTGTAGTTATGTTTTAGATGCTATAGCAATTGGAATATCTATATTTGCATTGATAAAATCAAAGAGCAGAAAAAAAAAACAAAGAAAAATAAAGCTTAGAGAAAATTATTATGAACCAGTTTTTAAAG
>CALVVE010000025.1 GCA_944363775.1 uncultured Bacilli bacterium
TAGGTGATATTATGTTGTATCCAAACGGATTAAAAAAAACATACAATAAAATAATCACCCATAAAAATCGTGGAATGAGTTTAGAAGAAGATATTAATGAAAGTAATACTTATTACTTAACTAGAGATATTGGAATTATTTATAAAAAACCTGTTCCTATTACGATTGCTAAGGTTGATTTTAAATCAAGACAGGAAGCGGTTATTAAAGAAGCTTACTTTAAAACACCATCAACTACTGATTATAATGGTATTTATAAAGGCAAATACATTGACTTTGATGCGAAAGAATGTCGTAGTAAAACGGCTTTTCCTCTTAGTAATGTTCATGCTCATCAAATAAAACATTTAGAAAATATTGTTAATCATGGTGGTATAGCTTTTTTAATAGTTAGATTTACTTTTTTAAATGAGACTTATTACTTAAAAGCTGAGGATTTAATAGATTTTATTAAAAATAATTCTAGAAAATCTATTCCTATAACATTTTTTAGAGAAAAAGCAACGTTAATTCCTGTTAAAATTTTTCCAAGAATTGATTATTTAAAAATTATTGATAATTTATATTTTTAAGGAGGTTGTTTATGACAAGAAGACAAGTTATATACTTAATAAAAAAATATAAAGAAATAATATTACTTAGTTTAATAAGTATTATTGGATTAATTATAGGGGGTCTAACAATTGGATGGTTAATATCACTATTAATCATATTAGGAATTGACATACTACTATTTATTCCTAATAAAGACAATTGGTTAAAAGCTAGTAAAGGAGATACAAAAGTGAAAGTAGATAATTATAAAAACAACACAAGAAGTGCTAGAAATGTAAATAAAGCTAATTTAAATAAGAAAAATACTAAAAAGAAGAAAAAGAAAATTGGAAAAATAATTTTATTATCAATTTTAATATTGGGTATTATTGGTATTGTTGCTTTTATTATTTTTATGGGAATAATAATTAGTGAAGCACCAGAATTTGATCCAGAAAATTTATATCATCAAGAATCTAGTATTTTATATGATGTTGATGGTAAACAATTTGCTAAATTAGGTGCTGAAAATCGTGAAAAGATCACATATGATGAAATACCTGATGTTCTAATTGATGCGATTGTTGCAACTGAGGACTCAAGATTTTTCGAACATAATGGATTTGACTTACCACGTTTCTTAAAAGCTGGATTTGGGCAAGTTCTTGGAAAGAATTCTGGAGGGGCTTCAACTTTAACAATGCAGATTGTAAAGAACCACTTTACTTCTACAACTGCAACTGGTATTGAAGGAATTAAACGTAAATTTACAGATATTTATATGTCTATCTTCCAAGTTGAACAACATTACTCTAAAAAAGAAATTATGGAATTTTATGTTAATGCTCCATATTTAGGAAGTGGTTCATGGGGAGTTGAACAAGCTTGTCTTACTTATTTTAAAAAATCAGCTAAAGATATTAACTTAGCTGAAGCTGCTATGATTGCTGGACTTTTCCAAGCTCCAAATACATATGATCCAAATATTAATCCGGATTTAACAGAAAATCGTAGACAAACTGTTTTATATTTAATGGAACGTCATGGTTATATAACATCTGAAGAAAGAAAAGCTGCTGAAGCTTTAAGTGTTGATAAAATAGTTAAAGAACGTTCAAGTGAAGATGGAACAAACTCTAATGTTTATCAAGCATATATTGATACTGTAGTTGAAGAAGTACAAAAAGATACTGGTCAAGATCCATATTCAGTATCAATGGAAATTTACACTACTCTTGATCGTGAAAAACAAGAACACATCTCAAATATTATGGATGGTGATGGGTTTACTTGGGAAAATGATTCAGTTGATGCCGGAATTATGGTATTAAATAATCAAACTGGAGAAATTGTTGCCGTCGGTGCTGGACGTAATCGAAGTGGTGCACGAAGTTATAATACTGCAACAATGATGAGTAAACAAATTGGTTCTACAGCTAAACCTTTATATGATTATGCGCCAGGAATTGAATATGAAAATTGGTCTACATATACTCCATTTGTTGATGAAAAACATGGATATTCTAATGGTGTTGAAATATATAACTGGGACCGTACATATCACGGATGGCAAACACTTAGAACAGCTTTAGCTGAATCAAGAAATATTCCTGCATTAAAAGCTTTCCAAGCAAATAAAAACTCAAATGTTAAAGAATTTGTTACAAGTTTAGGTTTATCTCCAGAAGTTGCTGATAATGGAATCGTTCATGAAGCTCATGCTTTAGGAGGATATAATGGTGAAAATCCACTTACTATGGCTGCTGCTTATGCGGCATTTGGTAATGGGGGATATTATATAAAACCACATAGTTATACTAAAATAGTTTATAAAAAAGATGGTAAAGAAGTTGAAAATAAACCTGAGAAAAAACGTGTTATGAGTGAAGAAACAGCATATATGATGACAAGTTTATTACAATCAAGTGCTCAACAAGGTTTAGGAAATCAAGCTAATCTTGGTAATGGTGCTGTTTATGGGGCAAAAACTGGTACATCTAACTTTGATGAAGAAACTATTGAAAAATGGGGATTTGGTCCTGATGCTGTTAATGATCTTTGGGTAAATTCTGTTTCTCCTGATTATGCTATATCAATTTGGTATGGTTATAAAGAAATAGACCCAGATCACGTTAGTACATCATATAATATTCAACATCGTAAATTATTCCAAGCTGTTGCTAAAGGAATATATAAACCTGGTTCTACTTGGACAAAACCAGAAGGTGTTGTTGAAGTTACAGTTGAAAAAGGAAGCTATCCTGCTGAATTACCTAGTGAATATACACCAGATGATTACAAAATTACAGAGTTATTTAAAAAAGGAACTGAACCAACTGAAGTTTCTAAACGTTTCTCTAAATTAGATAATCCAACAAATGTTAAAGCTAGTGTTAGTGGTAATAAAGCAACTATAACATGGACTGGTATTAAAACCCCATGGGCTTTAGATAGTGCAAGTCTTTCAAGTAGTTGGGCTAAAGTATATGATAATCCTGGCTATGGTGCATCTGTACTTTTAGGACAAAATCAAAATATTCTAGGTAGTGTTACTTATGATATTTATAGTAAGAGTAGCTCAGGAGAACTTACTAAAATAGGTTCTACTGCAAATACAAGTTATTCATTTACATTAAAATCTTCTTCACCTACTACATATGTTGTTAAAACAAGTTACACAAACTTTAAAAATAATGCAAGTGATGGTGTTGAAGTAAAAGTTTCAACAAATAATATAAAAGAAGAAGTAACTGCTAAGTTAAATGGAAGTGCTGAAATTACATTAAGTGTTGGTGAATCATTTACTGATAGTGGTATAACAGTTATGTCTGATGGTAGTCCTATTAGTGGTGGTTATACAACATCTATTATCTTTATAGATGAATCAG
Source organism: uncultured Bacilli bacterium (assembly GCA_944363775.1). Taxonomy (GTDB): domain Bacteria; phylum Bacillota_I; class Bacilli_A; order RF39; family UBA660; genus Pelethosoma. The sequence goes on from CALVVE010000025.1 coordinate 3,423, forward strand.
GAATTACTCATGAAAACATTAGGACTGTTGATACAGCTAAAGTTGGAACTTATATAATTACTTATAAAGTTACAAATGAAAATTATACTGGTAACGACTTAACTAGAAAAGTTATAATAAAATAAAAGAGATCAAACGATCTCTTTTAATATTGCACAAAATCTAAATTAACAATAATCATACTATTAGTATATTCATTTACACCAACAACATTTTTATCCCAATATACTTTAACTTTAAAATTTTTCTTTTCTCCAGCTTTTAATATATCCCCTTTTTCAATACCAACAATTTTATATTTTATAGCTTCTTTCGTATTATTACTATTATCAATATTAACTAATATTTGATTTAAAACCGAATCAATTCTTCCATTATTACTTACTACTACATCATATACAATATAATCTCCAGGATTACTAAATTCTACAGCAAAATACATCGTATTTCCAATTGTATATGGCTTATATTTCTCCATAACACTATCTTCAGTAATATCTCCATTATCATTACCAATTGTTCCTGAAGAACCACTAGAACCACCTGTAGAACCACTACCACCGGTATTAAAATTAGGAACAATATTAGAAGCCAATATTTTACTTTCAATACTCCAATCTTTTGTATTATTATCTTGATGTACTTTTAGCTTTGTTTTATAAGCTAAAGGTATATAAGCTGCTGCCATAATAATAAAAGTAATTATTAAACCAACTAACAATCTTCCTTTATAACTTTTCACTACAGTGTCTTCCCTTTTCATATTCTCACCTACTATATATTTTATATAATTTAAAATTAATAGTCAAGAAAAGAACAAGAATTTATTAATTTTCTTGTTCTTCTTTTATTACATAACGATATAATTGTCTACCTTGAATAATCATAAACCAACTTTCATTATTTTCTTCATAATATAAAATAGGAATTCTAAGTTCAGCTTCTAAATCAATTAATTCTGTCATTGATTTAACTTCAATTATAGACATTTTAGAAATATCCATTAATGTGTTAATTTCAACAATAATATCTCCATATTCTTTAAGAATTCGTTTAATTTCTCTTACATATTCACTTTCTTTTTCTGGACTAAATTTCTTACGATATCCAAAGAATATTAAAGCAGTAACAACAATTGAAATTAAACTCATTATTAACATTCCAGCATTAATTGATTTTGTTGCTTCGGTAACTTTACTAATAGTATTATTATCACCTGTTTTAGAATTAGTAGTAATTTGGAATGCTTGTTCATTTAAAGGAATTTTTAATTCGAATGAACTTTCTTCATCAATTGAACCAACATTAGAACTTGGTGTTCCACTTACTTTAATATTATATTTTACAAGTAAATAAGCATCCATTGGAACACTAATTTCTTTATAGAAATTTTGGACAATTAAGTTATATTGTTCAAAATTAATATCAACAGTTTTATCTAGTGTAAAACTAGCTTGATCATTTACTCTTACACTTGTATTTGGAACTAAAACAAAACTTTTTTTCCAAATTTCTTTATTATTATCTTCATTTGTTGATTGATAATTACCAATAATATCAGCAGTAACTGAATAAGTATAACTTAAATCAGCACTACTACTTCCAGTAAATTGATAATTAAATTTTGTACTTATTGTATTTACAAGCTTAGATATATACATTTGATTCATTCCTAATGTAGTAGAATCTGTATAATTATTTGGCTTTAAATTAACACTATATGTTCCACTTGGACTTGCTTCATATGAATATAATACATCTTTATTACCTTCATTAACCGTAAATGAATTTAATAAAAATAATCCTTCAATAACAAAAATAATAAAGAATATAAACATTACTATATAATTATTCTTTTTCATACTATACCTCTCTCCTATTTATCCTTTTGAAAATAATTCACTCAACCAAACTGATGGATAACCAATTTTAGGTATTGAATACTTAACAACACCACGAATTTGTGTTTCTGTAACTGGTTTAGAATCTGGTGCATTATTATTATCACCTTTTGTTATAAAAGTATAACTTCCATCTTCATTTTCATTTATTTTTACAACTCTATGAACTACAAAACGTCCATTTGATTCATATTGCAATATATCGTTAACTTTTATTTTTTTAGCTTCTTCTACATCTATTTTTCGAACAACAACAACATCTCCACGACTAAATTCAGGAATCATACTATTAGAAACTATTGCAAGTGGCTCATTTCTAAATAACCCCAAAACAAAACCAACAAACATAATTAATAATGTATATACTGGTAAAATATTTAATGGATTATCACGACGAACACGCCTTCTTGATAACGTTTTATCTAATTTTATTTGACCATAGTTAATATAGAAATATACAACAGATGGTGTAATAATTTCAAATAAAGCTGTACCAAACCAATCTAAATTTGGAAATATTGGTGTTGCAAAATAGAAAAATTGATATATTCCACGATATAACATATTAGGTTTACTTCCTGCAAGTGTTGCAATATAAGTAAATAAACTATGTTTTACAACAGCTGGAATTAAAACTGAACAACCATATTCAAAAGCAGCTTTTACACTTCCTAAACTTTGATTAATTTCTGTATAGTTTAACTCTACTGCAACAAATAAAACTGTAATAACAGCTAACATATATTTTTTCTTGCTTGTATAATTAACTAAAATTGCTCTGACATATTCCTGACATAATATTGCCGGAATATATGACCAAATATTAATCAACAATTTATTTACACTTTGTGAATAAGGGCTTCTTTGATATTCAAAAATAATGCCAGATGCAAAATAAACCATTATATACAGGATTATTGCAATTCCCATTGTTTGACTTATATCTGTCTTATTACGATATCTCGGCTGCTCATTTCCCGATATTTTATAAGTAAAAAAAGCAACTGCAAACCAAAATAAAGGATTTATTACATTATAATAAACTTGAGCAGAAAAAATAATATTTAAAGCAGGATATATAGTCAAATATAAAAATATAAGAATATAAATACTAATAATTTTAACATTCAATTTTTTCATACTTTTCCCCTATTTTCCTATACTATAAATAGTTTAACAAAAAATTAGAAATAAATCAAGAAAAAAAGCTTAATTTATTTAAGCTTGTACATATTCTAAATTTACTAGCAATTTTTTAGTCTTATTTTCAGGTATTTCTGTAGCAGCTTGATCCCAATATACCTTTACATGAATTGTTGAAGTACCACCACCATTAGTAATAGTTTTATTTTTGGCACTTTCAGTAGATTTACCATCAATTGTTATTTCGTAATTAATTCCATTTTCTTCGGTAAGTTCTAGCGTACCTTCGGAACCATCTGTTGCAGTTGCAGTTACATTAGCAAGCTTAGCATCTAATGAACCATTATTAGTAACAGTAATGTCATATTCCATAGTATCTCCAGGTGTTTCAAATGATACATCAAAAGTTGCAGTTGTATTTCCACTAATTTCAGCAGAATTACTTACGGCAGTTGATTCAACACCTGCTGAATTACTCGCTTCACCTTCAGTAATATTAGTCATTTTAACATCCCATGTACTTGTTACCTCAGCAGTTCCATTAATTGTTAATTGTTGCATCAAAGCTGCATATCCAACAACCATTCCTCCAACAATAATTAATAAAGTTAAAATAATTGCATTCTTACGGTTTCTTTCTTTAATAATATCGACCTCCTATAAATAATTTGTTACAAATAAAAAAATTTATACAAAAAAAATATAGGAAAACCTATATTTTAAGCTTGAACATATTCTAAATTTACTAATAATTTTTTAGTAGCGTTAGCAGGAACTTCTGTAGCAGTTTGATCCCAATATACTTTTACATGAACAGTTTGTGTATCTCCACCATTAGTAATAGTAGATTCTTTTGCTTCTTCAGTACTTTGTCCATCAATTGTTATTTCATAATTAATACCTTTTGCTTCAGTAAGTTCTAGTGGTCCTTCAGAACCATCTGTTGCAGTAGCAGTTACATTAGCAAGTTTTGCATCTAATGATCCACTATTAGTTACAACAATATCAAATTCAACACAATCACCTGGAGTTTGGAATGATACATCAAAAGTTGCAGTTGTATTTCCTTCAAGATCTGCAGAATTTACAACTGCAGTAGATTCAACACCTGAAGTATTACTTTTAGTTCCTTCACTAATACTAGTCATTTTAACATCCCATGTACTTGTTACTTCAGCAGTACCATTAATAGTTAATTGAGATGATAAAGCTGCATAACCAATTGCCATAGCTACAACAGCAATTAATAAACTAACAATTATTGCATTTTTTTTATCTTTTGTATTTGTCATAAATACCTCCTACTTTCTATAATTCAATTTTATCACTAAAAAATATACTGTGTCAAGAAAAAAAGCTTAAATAATTAAGCCTGTACATATTCTAAGTTAACAAGTAATTTTTTTGTTGCATTTACTGGAACTTCTGTAGCAGCTTGATCCCAATATACTTTTACATGAACAGTTTGTGTATCTCCACCATTTGTAATAATAGTATTTTTTGCTGCCTCAATTCCTTGTCCATCTATTGTTATTTCATAATTAATTCCATTTTCTTCGGTAAGTTCTAATGGAGTATCTCCACCATCTGTTGCAGTTGCAGTTACATTAGCAAGTTTCGCATCCAATGAACCACTATTAGTAACAGTTATATCAAATTCAACTGTATCACCTGGTGTTTGGAATGAAACATCAAAAACAGCAGTAGTATTTCCTGTAATATCTTTAGAATTTACATTTGCAGTTGGTGTTACACCAGCTGAGTTAGAAACACTTCCTTCACTAATATTTGTCATTTTAACATCCCATGTACTTGTTACTTCAGCAGTACCATTAATAGTTAATTGTGATGATAACGCCGCATAACCAATTGCCATTGCAATAACAGCAATTAATAAACTAACAATAATTGCATTTTTCTTATCTTTTGTACTTGTCATAAAATCCTCCTATTTTTCCTAATTTAATTTTACCACTAATACATTAAAATTGTCAATAAAAAAAGCTTAAAAATTAAGCTTGTTCATAATCAAGTGTAACTGATAATTTTTTTAATGAATTAACAGGAACTTCTGTAGCATTTTGATCCCAATATACCTTTACATGAATTGTTGAATGTCCACCAGTATTTGTAAGAACATCATTTTTAGCTTCATCAACAGTCTTTCCGTCTATTGTTATTTCATAATTAATTCCATTAGCTTCTTTAAGTTCTAAAGGACCACCATCAGCATCTGTTGCAGTTACAACTACATTAGAAAGTTTGGCATCTAATGAACCATTATTAGTAACTATAATGTCATATTCCATAGTATCTCCAGGTGTTTTAAAAGCAACACTAAAATTAGCTGTTTTACTTGATTCAATAACAGCAGGTGTAACATTAGTAGCAGTTACAACACTTCCAGCTGAGTTACTAGGAGTTCCTTCACTAATACTAGTCATTCTAACATCCCAATCACCACTTATATTAGCTGTACCATTTACCTTTAATTGTTGTGATAATACAGCATACCCAACAGCCATAGTAACAATGGCAATAACTAAACTCCCTATTATTATATTTCTTTTTTCATCTTTACTCTTCACAAAACCACCAACCTATACTATAACAATAATAACATTATTTACTATATTTTGCAATAATTATTTTTCATTTACACGTTTAATTAACCATATTATAATTAGAAAAACAAAAACTCCGCCTCCAATTAGAAAATACTTATAATCTTCTAAAGTAACTTTTTCTTCTTTTTTAACTTTATTATCTTCTTCATCCATTTTAATTATATATTCCCCATCTTTAGAATATAAATAATTTTCTCTAGCATATCTGGCTAAATAATCCGGATCTTTTAACTTTTCTATTTCTATATTTAAATCATTCTCATCTTTTTTTAATAATTGTAATTCTTGTTCTAAACTTTTTTTCTCATTAGTTAAATTAGTAATTTTAGTAATTGCAAGAGTAGTTGAAAAAATAAAGTAGGCTATCATAAAACAAGACAATGTTCCAAAAAACATTAATCTTCGTTTTGCTTTTTTCTTCATACTCTTTTTTCTTGCCATACTATCATCCTCTATTAATACAGTATATCATCCTTTTATTCTTTTTTCAATAAATTGTTCTAAACAAAAACCTAAAATTAACATAATAAAGTAATATATATGTATAATTCCTGAGTTTAATTTTTCTAAAATAATAAAATAGATAAGAGTAAATAGAGTAACAAAAGAAATAGTAAATAAAACCTTGATAATCCTATTAGAATGGTTTAAAAAAAAATAATTTATTCTTACTAAAAAACCAAAGATTATTCCAAAAACAAAAGAGAATAATAAAGTATAAATTTGTGTTTCTAAAATCATTTAAATAATTTTGTAAATAAATTGTCACTTTCTTCTTTTTTAGAGGCGTGTTCAATATAATTAAGACTGTCTACCATTCCTTTTATTGAAACATTTTGTTTAAATGTATCAAGTTTTATTATTTCTAAATCTTTTCCTTTTATAACAATATATCCCATTGTTGTTTCCATTAAAAACTCTTCATTATCAAAACTATCAATTTTTTTTACACCAGTAATAATTAAATTATTTCGCTCATTAATACTTACACTATGATTAGATGTAGATAAATTCATTTCATTTTCCATATTCTTCCTCCTAGTAAAATGTATGCAAAAAAAAGAAGCATTATTCTGCTTCTTCATAAGCTTTTAATATAGCATCATTAACCATATTACGAGTTTCTGAATTAAGAGGATGAGCTATATCTCTGTAAGTATCCCCTACTTTTCTACTTGGCATAGCAACAAATAAACCATTGTTTCCTTCAACAACACGAATTCCTTTAACAATAAAACAATTGTCAATTTCCATTGAAACTAATGCCTTCATATTAGTATCATTATCATATTTTCGAACATCTACTCTTGTAATTTTCAAAGTAATCCTCTCCCTTCAGTAGTATATCCTTAGATACATTATATACCATTTATATTATATTTGCAAATAAATTAATCATAAATTATTTTAATTGTTTTAGTAATTACATCTGTATAAGAAAAAGATTTAATAATATTATTATCTTTTAATTCAACTAAAAATATGTGATTATATAATTCTTTTATTTTAACTTCATATTCTTCATACTTATTTCTACCTAAATTATATTTTATATAAACATCTTTCCCTAAATGTTTATTTAAATCATCTTTAATTTGATTTACTGTCATAAATCCCCCCTATCTTGGAAAACCGACATACATCATTCCATTAGTTTGAAGTCCCCCTATTCCTTCACTTCCATACTTTGTTTTATTAAGTAAATCACGTAAATTAATACTATCATTAGTACAAGTTAAACTTATTTTAGTCGCTATTATAGCAGGATCTAGGGCATGAATATTAATACGTTTTGGACTAGATGCAAAAGTAGCTCCAGCTTTAATTAAATCTTCATAATTTGATTGACAAGCACCAGCTATAATAACTAATTTTTGATGTGACTTTTCATACTTTCTTGCTTCTTTTACTGCACTTACAAAATTGTCACTATTTTTATAACTATCTTTACTCTTATAATAAGCATCATGACCAGTAATAACTATAATAGTTGGATTATATTGTTCTAACAAATCTTTTATTCGTAAAGTTACTTCATTTTCTTTAAGAACAACACCAACCGCATTTAATGAAACTTTGTGATAATAATCAAGACATCTATTTAAATAATCTTCATCACCATCAATATGTAAAATTTTACCCGGTAAATAGAAATAATCATCACGATTTAAAGAACATTCAAAACTAGCTCGTTTTAAAAATTCCTCTTCTTCTTCAATATCAACACTACGATCATAAGCTTTTAAATCATTAACTGGACTATCCGCAATTAAACGAACATTTACCCCTTTTAAAAACACCATATCACTTTCAATCTTAACTATTTCAAATACCGTATCATTATTATGCGAATTACGTGTTACTAAATCACCAACTTTATATTCCATAAAACCACCCATATAAATTTATGTTTTAAATAATAAAAAAAGAACTTAAATAGGAAATTTAAAGTTCTTCTTAATAATAAATTTTGAACATAAATGCGTACAAATAAAGATAATTATAATTTGAATTAATGATGTAAAAATATTTTTATTAATATTAATATTTAAAATATTGGATAGTGTTAGAAAGATAAAAATAATTCCAGGATGTACTAAATAATAATATTTTGAATAACTTCTAAATAAATTATTATTTTTTAAATTAATTATATTATTAAAATATATTAAATTTATAAATAAATAATAGGATAATGGAAAACAAGATAAAATAATATTACTATTAAGTCTTTCTATTGTTTGTAAAAAATTAGTTTCTAAGAAAAGTAAAACAATACAAATTAATAATTTAATAAATGAATTAGTTACATATATTTCTTTTTTTAATCCTAGTTTATAACCTAAAGTTACGTAAAACAAACCAAAAAATAAGAAATTACGAGTTGTAATAAAAATATTAAAGTAATAATTAAAATAATGTTTAATTGAAATTGGAATTAAGCCATAATAAGTTTCAGATGCTCCAATTAATAATAAAACAAAAGAAATAAGCAATAATTTATTAATACTAAATTTATTTTTCCATTTTTTTAAAATCCAAACTGAAATAATTAAAGCTGGAAAATACCACAAGTGATAAAATGTTCCTACATAAAACATAATAAAAATTAATATTAGTGGTATAAATGGAATAATAAAAACATTAAAATTATTTAAATACTCTTTTACTACATCAAGATAAGATAGACCATACATAATTATAATTGGAATATAAATAATACACCAAACTATATAAACATAAAATATACTTTTAATATATTTATCAATATATTTTTTCTTTTTTTGTTCTTTTTTAGCAATAAAATAACCACTTACAATAAAGAAAAATGGTACACATATTCTTCCTACTATATTATTAAAAAATAAATTAAGGTGATATGATGTTTGTAAAAATGGATGTAAATGTAGAATTAAAATAACTATTGAAAATATATATTTAAATAAATCAACATTATCATAATTTAAATTATTTTTTTCTTTATTTTTTAATTCTATATTATCCACATATAAAATTAATTTATTAAGTATAATACTTATAATAACAATACTAATTAAACTAAAACTTATATTTTTATTAAAATCAAAAATCAAATTAAAACTAATAAAACTTAGTAATAAAGAAATTATATAATTAAGTACTAATTTTAATTTATTCATTAGTAATCTCTCCTAATATTTTGTTTAACTTTATAACAGTTCTATCTAATAATAAATCTAATTCATTATTATTATAAAATTTAAATTTATTACTACATTCTTTTTGATTATTTAAAAAATCATTAACTAATATTAAATCATTTTTAGTAATAGAAACTTCTTTTATTAAATTAATATTATCTATTAATAAATCATAATTTTTTAAATTTAAAACATTATCAATAAAGTTATTATTATAAACTTTAAAATCATTATGTTTTAAAGCCATTCTTTCTTCTTTAGTATAATTATCATAACCACTAATTTTATTTATTTTGTTTCGGTAATCTTTTGTCCAGTGATAATCTGTATATAAATGAACAAAGTATCCAACAATTAATGGATTATTAAAATATGATTTATATTCATTATAGAAATTAATATATGTTTTATCAATATCATTTTTAAAATGTGTATTTGTATGACTTATTCTTTTACTAATATCTTTAACTACATAACCATTATTTATATCTGGTAAAACATTTCCTAATAAAAATAATTCTAAACATTCACCATCATACTTTAATTTTTTATTTATTTTTTTAGCTACTTCTAAATGTATTTTCCAATTTGGCATATTATCACGTATAATCAATTTTATAGAAATATTAATTAATTCTATAATTAATTGATCCCTTTCTATTTATATTTGCTT
>CALVVE010000026.1 GCA_944363775.1 uncultured Bacilli bacterium
ATAACAATATTCATATTTTCTGTTCCACTACTAGGTTTTTGTACTACTGCTAAAAAGTTTGATAATTGTAATAACTTATTTAACATTTAAGCACCCACCCCACTTAATAATACAGCAAGCGGAATTAAATTATAGAAAAATTTAATTAAGAAAACTAAACAAATATTGTCATCATTCTTTACATAAATTATATTTAATAATATCGCAAATAATAGATATGGAATCATATATAACCATGTAACTGCTAATGATAAATCATCATACATAATATTAACAAATGCATATATCACACTACTTATAATTATATATAAAACATTAGGTTTAATAATATCTCTAATTGCTTCTTTAAATAATAATTCTTCAGCTATAGTTGCAAATACTAAAGTTTTTATAATCAAATAAACAGTGGCAACACTATATATTGAATATATTGCTTCTGTATTTCCATCACTAGCCCCAAGTTCTGGATAAAATGAAAATAAAACTGCTCCAACAGCCATATATATTACAAATAATAACAACGCATATCCAATTGCTCTTAAAATTTGCTTACCAATATTCTTTTTAAACATTTTTTTACGACATTCACTTAGTTTATCTTTATAACAATAAACTATTACTGCCAAATATAATAAATCAGCAAATATCATTGATAATTCTGTAGTTCCAAAGATACTACTCACAATCTTTACATAAAATAAATAAAAAATAAATAAAAATAAAGTTTTAAATAAACCGACATTTACCTTCACAACTTATCCCCTACTTTCTAAATAAATTATAACATATAAAAAAGAAAAGAGAAACAAGTTGTTCTCTTTTTTACATTTATTGACAAGAAAAAGCCTAATGGCCCTTTCTGCTAACATCGCTACAATGCTAAAATGTTAGAAAAATCTTCTTAACCATCCCCACATAGTTATGGCCTCCTTCCCCTTTAACACTTCACACTTTGAGTATATCACTAAAAATTAAAAAAAGCAAGAGTGTTTAACACGAAAAAAAACAGATTTTAAAATCTGTCCTAATTTATTATTTTTCAGGATATACACTAGCCTGTTTTTTATCTTTACCTACTCGTTCAAACTTAACATATCCATCGATTTTAGCATAAATAGTATCATCTTTACCAATTCCTACATTTTTACCTGGATAAATTTTAGTTCCACGTTGACGATATATAATAGATCCACCTGTTACAAATTCTCCATCACTAGCTTTAGCTCCTAAACGTTTAGATTCAGAATCACGACCATTTTTAGTAGACCCTTGTCCTTTTTTATGAGCGAATAATTGAATGTCAAATTGTAATAACTTTAATAAGTCTTTCATGGATACACCTCCTTATTTAATAATTTTAATATTCTCTGTATATTGTGTTTCTAATTCTTCTAATAATTCTAACATATTTATAATAAAATTATTAGAAACTTCATTATCTTTTAATATTTTAATTTTTAATTCATCTTCATTTTTTTCAAAATCAATTAATGATGAATCATATTTCATTATTCCATTAACTGTTGTAATAACTGTACTACTTACTGCAGCACATACAATATCACTACCATATAAATCATACATCGCATGACCACTAATAGAAATTTCACTAATTTTTTTATTATTATAACTAACTTTTACTTTAATCATAATTATTTAACAGAAATAGTTTTAATTTCCACTTTTGTATATGGTTGACGATGTCCTTGTTTTTTACGTGATTTTTTCTTAGGTAAATATTTAAACACGATAGTTTTTTTACTTTTTCCATGTTTAATAACTTCACCAGTTACAGTAGCACCTTTAACAGTTGGTGTACCAATTTTCCCATTTGCCATTAATACTTCGTCAAAAACAACTTTTGAACCAGCTTCTGCATCTAATTTTTCAACATAAATTACAGAACCTTCTTCAACATAATATTGTTTTCCACCAGAACAAATTACTGCTTTCATATTTTCCCTCCTTTAATCTAAGACTCGCCTATTTAAGGTACTTACGTTTAAAACCTTATCTCGTGCGGTTGTAGAGAGGCTCTACACAATATAAGATTCTATCACAGAAGTGTTTATTTGTCAAATATTTTACGTAATATTTCACGTTCTGTTATATATCTATTTCCTATATAAAATAAATGTTTATAGTCTCTCTTAATCCTTTTTAAGGATGCCTCATTTATACATTCATGTTTCTTAAAATGAAATTTATACAAATATCTCTCTATTAAAAACTTTCTAAAATATAGATGATATTCACGATAAACCTTATAGATGTGTTTGTGAAGTAGTAAAAGGGTTGTAAGTAAGAAGACACTCTTAAAAATGAGGCTATTTAATAATAACAAAAATATGAAAAATATGCAAGAAAAAAATAACAAAATTTGATAACTTTTATAAAAAGATATAAATTTTTGTAAAACTAGAATAAACATTTTAGAACCATCTAATGGTATTATGGGTAATAAATTAAATATTAAAATAGCATTATTAAAAAAAGTAAAGATAGAACTATCTACTTTACACTTTAATATATAGTAACCTATTATTTGAAAAATTGGTCCCATAATAGTAATAATAAACTCTTCAATAATAGGTTTATTTAATAATTCTTCAAACTTAGTAAGTCCCCCAAATGGTAATATAATTATTTCTTTTATATTCCATTTAAAATAAATACCAGCTAAAACATGCCCTAATTCATGAATTAATATTAAATAGGTAAAAAGAGAAAATTCATAAAAATACCCAGTTAATACACAAATAAAAGCTGTTATATAAAAAAAGAAATGAATATGTATTTTAGCTAATATATTCTTTATAGTCTAACACTTTCCCATCTTTTTTAAATACTAAGTATAAAGATTCTCCCTTAACCTCACCTATTAAACTTCCTTTTTCAATATAATCATATAAATTTAAATTATTAACAGAAACATTAGAATACCATATATCAATACCATCTTGACCTTGAATAATAACTGTATCTTTATATTCATCTTTATCCCCTATAAAAACAACTAATCCACCAACCATAGCTGGAACCATATAATTAGTATCAACTTTTAACTCCGCTCCATCTTTATAAACATTAGTTTCTTTAAAAGTTAATTTTTCATTAAAAACTGGTTTAGTATTATCTTCAAAAAAATTTTTAAATGGAATTGGACTACCAAAATATTTTTGATATAAATTATTTACACTAGTAAAAGAAAAATTATTATTATAAACATATTTATAAAAATCAGTTTTTAATTTATCATTATTTTTAAGTAATATTAAAGTAATAAATGTAAGTATTATTACAACTAAAACTTTTACAATATAAAAATATATATTTTTATTACTTTTTTTCTTCTTTTTATCTTCTTTATTTTTTTTACTTCTAATTTGTTCTCTAATACGTTCTAAATCGGCATCCATTTTATCACCCGTATTAGTGTATGAAAAAAAGAGCTTGTCTAGAACTCTTTGTTTAATCTTTTATCACGAGCTATTTTAGAATAAATACATCCACAATAATCTTGACGATATAAGTTATATAGATTTGATAATTCAATTGATCTTTTATAACCATTCTTTTTCTTAAAATCAGCATATAAATAAGATATATTATATTTATCTTCTAAACTCTTTCCTATTTCATTTAACCACGCTGCATTTTTATATGGACTAATAGACAAAGTTGTTCCAAAATAATCAAAATTATTCTCCTTAGCAATTCTAGCAGTCTCTTCTAATCTTAATTTATAACACTTATAACACCTACTACCACCTTCCGGTATATCTTCTAATCCTTTAGCCATATCATCAAACTTATCACCATCATAATTACATTCAAGTAATTTAATACTAGGTTCGAAAGAATTAACAAATCTTTTTACTTCTTCTAATCTTTTACTATATTCTTCAACAGGAGAAATATTGGGATTATAATATAGTATTGTTATATCAAAATAGTTTCTTAAATACTCTATACAATAACTACTACAAGGAGCACAACAAACTTGTAATAATAAACTTTTTTTATTATCTAATGAATTTATAATTTCATCTAATTTCTTTTGATAATTTATATTCATAAAAACCACCAAAGTTATAATAACAAAACAAGTATTATTAGTCAAATTATTGAAATGAATTTTATTTTGTGATAAGATTAATTTGTAATTATCTTGCCCCATAGCCAAGTGGTAAGGCATCGGACTCTGACTCCGACAGCGCTAGTTCGAATCTAGCTGGGGCAACCAAAAAAATAAAGAGCAACCGCTCTTTTTTAATTTATTAATTTATTATATGTTTGATAAATAGCACTATTATAATTAATATGTTTATCCCAGGCTAACCTATATACTATAAATGCTTTAGGATAAATATTTTCATTTATAATATTATAATCTTTTCTTAAACAAACATTATTATAATATTCATCATTAACCATCCAATTAAAAGCTTGCTTATCAGCTTTTTTTTCTATTTCTAAAGTATCATTCTCATAAGTTACAATATTAGTTGACTTAGCTTTATTAAAATACGTTTTACAATGGGCAAGTTCGTGTAATAAAGCAAAATATATATCCGCAATTCTTTTATATTTATATGTTAAATAAATAGCAGGAATATTACGATGAACTTTAAAAGCACCTCTAATTTTAGATGTAGGTATATCATTTTCAATAACTAAATATATTCCATTTTGATTAAATTTCTCTATTAATTTTTGTTTATCAAAAATATTTTTACTTGCACACTCTAAAATATAATCTATTAATATATAAATATTTTCTTTATGATATTCACTAACTTTTTGTTTTAAAGTTTCTCTATAACACTTTTCTAACCATAGTAATAACAATTCAGGTTTATCATTTTTACTTTTAAAATAAATTTTAGAATCTATCTCATATACTTTTTCCGGACTAATAACTCTTAAATATTTTAAAATATCTTTTATAATTTCTAATGGATCATCTTTATCAATAAAATCAATATATTTTTCTTTAATTAAAAATTTATAATTAAATTTATTTAAATAATTTTTCATTGTCATATTTTCTTTTTTTAAATAATTTTCAATCGCCATTTCTAATTTATAATTAGCTTCTATACGTAATATATATTCCATCGGAATATTAGTAACAAGTGATATATTAGTTATTAAATTAGTTGATATATCACAATTACCAGATAAAATATCAATAAGTCTTTGTTCTGATGTTCCAATTCTTTTTGCAAATTCTTTATTAGTTATATTATTAAATTCTAAATAATCAATTAAATAATCTTTAAATCTCAGTTTTGTCATAAAATCAACCTCATTCCACACATACTTTTTCTTTATTCTTTATTTTCTTAAAATCTTCATAATGATTTAAATTTATAAATACTAAATATACAATATCTTCATTCTTATCAATCTCACATATTAATCTAATCTGTCCACCATTCTTACATAAATTAAAACTATAATAGCCACTTAAATCTTTTCTTAATTTTTCAAATCCATACATTTTAGTAATTGGGTTATTAGATAAACTTTCAAAATTTGATGATTCTTTAATTAGTAATATAATTTTTTCAATTGTTTTTTGTTCTTCATAATGTTTTTTTAATTTTTTCTCTTGATTTTTAAAGTTTGTTTTGTCTAGATGCATCAAATACCTCCTAACTATTTTAATCAAGATTTATCTACAAACATATATTAACATTTTCTTTAATATATGTCAATGTTTTTCAAATAGCTTTCCTAATATTAAAAAATAGTCTACATAACGTAGACTAAATTATTTTTGAACTTCAATAGTTACATTCACTTTATTTACAATATTTACTTTACTCTCTAATTCCTCTACAACTTTATTGTTTATATCAAACATTACTGAATAAATTAAATATTCATCCCATAACTCTATTTCTTTAGCTTTCTTGTTTTCTAAATTTGAAAAATCTTTTATATAGTTTTTTAAACCTTCTATTTTTTTATTTATTTTAACACCTAGCTTTGTTCTATAAAAAGGATTTAAAGTATTAAATACATCACTTGCATTAAGATATATAATTCCTATTATTGGCATAAATGGAATTGCAAGTAAAAGAAAAACCGCCAATATAAATATTACTAAAGATAACCACAAATTATTAATATTATTAAATTGTGTAAAAATAATTGTTTCAGTGATAATTACTAAAATATATGAAATAATGTATCTTTTAATTCTTCTTTTTCTTAATAATAGATAATCATTATTGTTAATAATTAATTTTTTATTTAAACAATCAATCATGACTAATTCTTTAAATTTAGAAAAAATAATTTCTTTATTATCCTTTAAACAATCTAAAATATATTTTTCATTATCTTCTAATCCATTTATATCTTCATTAATTACTTTAATATCATTATCAATAGAGATTTTCTTCTTTAATTTTAAAGATAATATAGTAGCAATTATATCTTTATTACTCACATTAAAATCATCAATATAACTTAGTGTTGCTACTGAATATTTATTTATTATTTCTCGGTAATATGATTCATTTTTTATATCATCTTCATTTAATTTATCTTTATAAAAACGTTTATATGCTAATCTTATACCTATATATAATGCAACTATGTAAAAATTTTTAAGCATAGTAAAAATTATATAAATAAAAATCAAAAAAAACATTCCTAATATTAAACCAAATAATATTAGAATATTGTTAAAATCTATAAATTGTAATTTCGAGAAATCAATACTACTAATTTCTGAAAAATCAATATTAATAGTAAATTCTCTAAATCCACTTAATAATATATAACACCAAAATACTATATCAACTATTTTTATAATTCTTTTATTCATAACACACCTACCATTAATACAATTATAAACAAATTACTTTAAAATAGCAAGAAAAAAAGTCTACTATTCAATAGACTTAATTGCTTCTTTAATAACATTCATAGAATTTTTCAATTTATTTTCTTCAACTTCACTAAGTGGGAAAACAACATGTTCCCGAATTCCTGATTGATTTAAAATACTTGGTGTACTAATATAAACATTTTCTTTTTCATGATATACAGATACACAGAAAATAGAATTTTCATTACGTAAAATAGCATTAGTAATTCTTACTAAACACATTCCGATTCCATAATTAGTAACACCCTTACGATTAATAACTTCATAAGCAGCATTACGAACATTATTACAAATTTCTTCTAATTCTTCATTTTTTAAATAAACAGAAATATTTTGAAGTCCAACACTAGCATGGCTCCATGGTACAAACTCACTATCTCCATGTTCACCAAGCACATATGCATGAACATTATTTGTATTAATTTCTAATTTATCACTAATTAAATATCTTAAACGTGAAGTATCTAATGTTGTTCCTGATCCAATTACACGACTAGCAGGGAGACCAGATAAACGATAAGTAAAATAAGTCATTGCATCTACTGGGTTAGTAGCAACTAAAATAATTCCATTAAATCCACTTTCCATTATTTTAGGTACAATTCCTTTAAAAATATCATAGTTTTTCTTAATTAAATCTAATCTTGTCTCCCCTGGCTTTTGATTAGCACCTGCACAAATACAAACAATTTTAGCATCTACACAATCTTCATAAGTACCAGCTTTAACATTAATTCTTGAAGGAGCAAATGGAAGACCATGACTTAAATCCATTGCCTCACCTTCCATTCTTTTATAATCAATATCTATTAATACTAAATCTGTTACTGGCGTTTTTTGATTCATTAATGCATAAGCATAACTCATACCAACACTACCACAACCAACAATTACAACTTTATTTTTCATATAATCACTCTTTCTATAATAAAAGTATAGCAAAAAAAACTTCACGTAGCAATGAAGTTTTACATTTATTTACTATTTTTCTTATATATTAAATCATAATATTTATATAAAAGTTGAATTGTATTTTCTAAATAATAATAATACATAATATAACACACTAACATTATAAAACTAATTAAAGTTACAACTAAATATGCAATATTAGTTTTTGCAAAATATAAACTAAATAAAGTTATAAAAGCAAATGTTATAGTAATTAACAAATGAATTAAACGTTCATGTTGATAATTCTTTATTTTTATATAGTGATATTTTAATTCTTTATCACTAATACTAATATTTTCTTCACTTAATTTTTTTAATTCATTAGAATATTCTTTTAAACCATGTTTCATCTTACCACCTACTATAATCCCATCTTTAACACTTTATAAAAAATAGAGCCATTAAGACTAGGAAAAATCTAGTTTTTTTTAATTTTTATCTTGCGTACTATGTATGTACTATGGTATAATTATGGTGTAAAGGTAGTGATGCACATGAGATTAAAATCTGTAACTGCTAAAAATGGACATGTAACATATTCAATAATAAAAGATTACACGAGATTAGATGGCAAAAGAACTTCTACTACTCATGAGTTATTAGGCGATTACGAAGCATTAAAAGAAAGATTCGGATCCGTTAATACTATGGAAAACGTTAAGGAATATATTAAATCACTAAATAAAATGATTAAAGATAATATAGAATTACCTGTCAGCCTAACTCTTGATCCTAATAAAAGAATTGAAAAAGATTTAGAGCGTTCTTTCTTCTCGGGTCATTTATTCTTAAAAAAAATATATTATGAATTAGGCATAAATAAAATTTGTCAAAATATTAAAGATAAATATAAGTTTACTTTTGATATTAATTCTATTGTTGAATGCTTAGTTTTTTCTAGAATTATATGGCCATCTTCTAAATTATCCACTTATCAACAATCAAAAAAATTTATTGGTAACTATAATTTTGATATTCAACATGTATATAGGACTTTATCTTATTTATCTAAAGAAATCAATAATATACAAAAAGAATTATTTAATTATAGTAATAAAATTATTGATAGAAATTACAAAGTTATTTATTACGATTGTACTAATTATTTCTTTTATACTGAGGAAAACGATTTCCAAAAATATGGAATATCTAAACAACATCAACCACTACCTCTTGTTCAGATGGGATTATTTATGGATGCTGATGGATATCCCATGGCTATGAATATTAATCCTGGTAATACATCTGAATCTAAAACTATGATACCTACTGAAATTGAATTTTTAGATAATTTTGACATGAAAGGGAAAAATATTATTGTTTGTACTGATGCTGCAATGTGTAATGATGAAATTAAAAAATTTAATGTTCAAGACGGTCGTGGATTTGTAATTACTCAATCTATAAAGAAACTAAATACTAAATTACAAGAATTTGCTTTAAATAAATCAGAATGGCGTATACTTGGTAAATTAAATGATACTTATAATTTAAACGAAATAGAAGCAAATGAAGAATTAAAAAAGAAATATTATAATACTATATTTTATAAAGAAATTGAATGTGAAACAAAATCCGTTAAACAAGCATTAATTGTTACTTTTTCTTTTAAATATCAAGAATATCAACATAAATTAAAACAACATCAATTTGAAAGAGCTCAAGTGTTAGTTGATAAAGCTAACAAAAAAAATAAATCTATTAAAAATAAAAAAGAAATAGAAAAAATTAAATTGACTAAAAATCAAAATGATCCTAAAAGATTTATAAAAGAAACAAGAACTACTGACAATGGTGAAGTTGCTTGTAATATTGAATATGTTATAGATAATGAAATTTTTGAAAATGAAGAAAAATACAATGGATTGTATGGGATAACTACTAATCTAATTAATGACACAGAAACTATTATAAAAGTTATGAATGGTAGATGGGAAATTGAAGAATCTTTTAGAATAATGAAAGATGATTTTGATTCAGGGACAGTATATCTATCCAAAGAAGATAGAATTAAAGGACATTTTATTACTTGCTATCTTTCTCTATTTATTTATAGATATTTAGAACATAAATTAAATGATAAATATACAGTTCATGAAATAGTAACAAAATTGAAAGAAATGAAATTGCTAGAACATAAAGGAAAAGGATTTGAACCTTTATATACAAGAAATGAATTAACTGACGCTTTACATGAATATTTAGGTATAAATACTGATACAGAAATAATAACTTATAAAAAAATTAAAAAAATTTTTAGCTCAATTGAAGGAATAGAATAGTACGCATTTTTTTAAATCAAAAAAATCTCTCTAAGCCCTTATAAAATAAGGGTTTGGGAGATTTTATTTTTATACAACTGTCAAATTTGAGACTAATTAAAGTTACAACTAAATATGCAATATTAGTTTTTGCAAAATATAAACTAAATAAAGTTATAAAAGCAAATGTTATAGTAATTAACAAATGAATTAAACGTTCATGTTGATAATTCTTTATTTTTATATAGTGATATTTTAATTCTTTATCACTAATACTAATATTTTCTTCACTTAATTTTTTTAATTCATTAGAATATTCTTTTAAACCATGTTTCATCTTACCACCTACTATAATCCCATCTTTAACACTTTATAAAAAATAGAGCCATTAAGACTAGGAAAAATCTAGTTTTTTTTAATTTTTATCTTGCGTACTATGTATGTACTATGGTATAATTATGGTGTAAAGGTAGTGATGCACATGAGATTAAAATCTGTAACTGCTAAAAATGGACATGTAACATATTCAATAATAAAAGATTACACGAGATTAGATGGCAAAAGAACTTCTACTACTCATGAGTTATTAGGCGATTACGAAGCATTAAAAGAAAGATTCGGATCCGTTAATACTATGGAAAACGTTAAGGAATATATTAAATCACTAAATAAAATGATTAAAGATAATATAGAATTACCTGTCAGCCTAACTCTTGATCCTAATAAAAGAATTGAAAAAGATTTAGAGCGTTCTTTCTTCTCGGGTCATTTATTCTTAAAAAAAATATATTATGAATTAGGCATAAATAAAATTTGTCAAAATATTAAAGATAAATATAAGTTTACTTTTGATATTAATTCTATTGTTGAATGCTTAGTTTTTTCTAGAATTATATGGCCATCTTCTAAATTATCCACTTATCAACAATCAAAAAAATTTATTGGTAACTATAATTTTGATATTCAACATGTATATAGGACTTTATCTTATTTATCTAAAGAAATCAATAATATACAAAAAGAATTATTTAATTATAGTAATAAAATTATTGATAGAAATTACAAAGTTATTTATTACGATTGTACTAATTATTTCTTTTATACTGAGGAAAACGATTTCCAAAAATATGGAATATCTAAACAACATCAACCACTACCTCTTGTTCAGATGGGATTATTTATGGATGCTGATGGATATCCCATGGCTATGAATATTAATCCTGGTAATACATCTGAATCTAAAACTATGATACCTACTGAAATTGAATTTTTAGATAATTTTGACATGAAAGGGAAAAATATTATTGTTTGTACTGATGCTGCAATGTGTAATGATGAAATTAAAAAATTTAATGTTCAAGACGGTCGTGGATTTGTAATTACTCAATCTATAAAGAAACTAAATACTAAATTACAAGAATTTGCTTTAAATAAATCAGAATGGCGTATACTTGGTAAATTAAATGATACTTATAATTTAAACGAAATAGAAGCAAATGAAGAATTAAAAAAGAAATATTATAATACTATATTTTATAAAGAAATTGAATGTGAAACAAAATCCGTTAAACAAGCATTAATTGTTACTTTTTCTTTTAAATATCAAGAATATCAACATAAATTAAAACAACATCAATTTGAAAGAGCTCAAGTGTTAGTTGATAAAGCTAACAAAAAAAATAAATCTATTAAAAATAAAAAAGAAATAGAAAAAATTAAATTGACTAAAAATCAAAATGATCCTAAAAGATTTATAAAAGAAACAAGAACTACTGACAATGGTGAAGTTGCTTGTAATATTGAATATGTTATAGATAATGAAATTTTTGAAAATGAAGAAAAATACAATGGATTGTATGGGATAACTACTAATCTAATTAATGACACAGAAACTATTATAAAAGTTATGAATGGTAGATGGGAAATTGAAGAATCTTTTAGAATAATGAAAGATGATTTTGATTCAGGGACAGTATATCTATCCAAAGAAGATAGAATTAAAGGACATTTTATTACTTGCTATCTTTCTCTATTTATTTATAGATATTTAGAACATAAATTAAATGATAAATATACAGTTCATGAAATAGTAACAAAATTGAAAGAAATGAAATTGCTAGAACATAAAGGAAAAGGATTTGAACCTTTATATACAAGAAATGAATTAACTGACGCTTTACATGAATATTTAGGTATAAATACTGATACAGAAATAATAACTTATAAAAAAATTAAAAAAATTTTTAGCTCAATTGAAGGAATAGAATAGTACGCATTTTTTTAAATCAAAAAAATCTCTCTAAGCCCTTATAAAATAAGGGTTTGGGAGATTTTATTTTTATACAACTGTCAAATTTGAGATTTTAACACAAATTAGTTTGTTTTACAAATAAAAAAACATTCATTTTTTGACATGAATGTTATTTTTGAATGAAATGATTATAACGTTTAGCAATTCTATCTTTACCTAATAAGCTCATTAAATTATAAAGATTTGGAGTTTGCGCTTTACTAG
>CALVVE010000027.1 GCA_944363775.1 uncultured Bacilli bacterium
TTTGCTCCAGCTTTATTCATCATATCCATATCAACTTGATATTTTGGATAGAAAATAGCTTTTCTTTCTTCTTCTGGCAATTCTGATTCATATAATCCATACCAAACATCAGTATAAACAAAATCAGCTCCTGGAATTGCTTCATCTTCATTATCTGTTACTAAGAAAGTACCACCACTAACTTTACAGTTTTCTTCAGCAATTTTTTGGAAATGTTCATTTAATTGGAATCCTTTAGGTCCAAAATGAACAAAGTGTCCACCTAATTTAGTAACAATCATCATTAATGAAGCACAAACTTGTGTAGCATCACCAACAAAAACTACTTTACAATCTTCAAACTTTTTACCAACTGGCAAATGTTCTAACATTGTAGTTAAGTCACCCATTTCTTGAGTTGGATGATTATAATCACTCATTCCATTAATTACTGGAATATCAGCAAATTTAGCTAAATTTACAATAGATTCATGTTTTTGTACACGAGCCATTAAAATATCAACTAAACGAGATAATACTTTTGCAGTATCATAATATGTTTCGTGTTTTCCTAATTGAATTTGACCTGGTGCCAAATATTGAGCATGTCCACCTAATTGTGTCATAGCTGTTTCAAAAGAAACACGAGTTCTTGTAGATGCTTGTTCAAAAATCATCCCAAGAGTTTTGTGATATAACACATTTAAAGGATATCCAGCTTTAAGATTCTTCTTAATTAAGATACCTAAATTAGCTATATCTAACAATTCTTCTTTAGAAAAATCACTTGTATCAACATAATTTTTCTGCATTTTCATCTATCCTCCTTACTATACTTTTAGTATACCATAAAATTTAATAAAAAAAGCATATTTTTTCATAAAATATACTTTTTTTTACAATTATTTTTCTAAAACTAAACTTTTTAATTTATTTATCCTACTTTGTAATAACAAACATAACTTATTTATTCTATTATCAGAGATATATGTAAAAACTTGATATTGATGTAAAAGATTATTAAATTCATCTACTAATCCATCTAATTTACTTATATCAATTCTTTTAATATCAATTACCACTTTTATTATTTCATCAAATGATTTAACTTCATAAAAGAATCGTCCATTACCAGCTATTACAACTTCTTCTTCATCATAATAATTTATATTTAAACTTTGACCATTATCAAATATAGGAGCAACATCTAACCATTTTAAATTATTAACATCTCTTATAATACCAAAATTATTTAAATGTCTATCTTCATTCATAATTAGAAAATCTAATATATACATATTTTCTAATTTAAGACGGGCATCTTTTATTCCATGATTTTCAAGTATTGTAATAAAATTTTCATAATCTTCTACACTATTATATCTTTTTTCACTATTTATTATTTGATGAGCTGTAATAAATTCTGTATCTTTATTAATAAAACAAGGACATTTAGAAACTACTATATTTTTATATGTATCTATTGTATAGGTTACATGATTAAAATTAAGTCGTTTACAAATCATTGTTGCAAGAACTTCATTAAATGGTTGTAATACTTCATTTTTATATCCACCCTTTAATAAATATCTTATATTATTTTCAATAATCCAAGCTTTTTTTAACATACCATCAGTAGTATTATTTGGTGTTCTTAATGAGGTTTCACTCTTAATTATTCCGCTATTTAAAGATAATGAAGCTTCTAAGAATTCTGAATAATCAAAATCATGATCAAAAAAATTTATATCTTCATATTTGATACTACTATTATATGGTTTAAGCCAATATTGATCACTAAGTGATAACCCGAAAGATTTATCAAGTAATTCAGATGGAGTTGTAACACCTAGACGATGAAGTAGTAAATCTAACTTATCACGCCATGAGGGAATACCTCTATTTTTAAACCATTCACTTAAATTAACACGAAAAGCAATATTATTTATATCATCTTTTTTATAATAATTTAAAACAATATAAGGTGCATAATCAATATTTTTTACTTCAATTATTTTAGTAAACGCTTTTAAAGCAGTATCATATTCTAAAGTAAGTATTTCAGTATTTTTATTCATAAGAATACATTTCATAGAACCACCTCATACCTAATATTTTATCATAACTTATTTTATTTCTGCCCAAACTTTATCATAATTCTTTATAAAAGAACCAACATTTTTTACAAAAATTCCTTTATTAAAATAAACATCAGGAATATTTGAAGCAATATTATTTAAATAACTATCATCTAGTAATAAATCAGTTTCTTTATTAACATTTTTATATGGATAAGAATCAATTATTTTTTTCATAACATCAGCTCTTAAAATATAATCTATAAATTTATAAGCATTAGACTCATTTTTAGCTCCCTTTGGTATAGCAAAATTATCAATACTAATAGCTGTTCCTTCTTCTGGATAAATTATTTCAATATTATTATTATCTTGATAAGCTAAAGCAGCTTCAGCATTCCAAAGTAGTGCAATATCACTTTCTTCAGTGATTAAAAAATTTTTAGGACTATCACTATCAAAAGCTTTAACATTTTCGTTTAATTTTAATAACCATTTTTTAGCAATTTCTAACTCATTTACATTAGTTGAATTCATATCAAAACCATTTGCTAGTAAACCCATACCAATAATAATTCTTTGATCATCAATTAAAGTTATATTATTTTTAAAATTTTCATTTAATAAATCTTTATATGAAGCTATTTCTTCTTTAACATTATCTCTATTTACAGCAAGTACTGTACTAGCTACAACAAATGGAAGTGAATATTCATTTTTAGGATCATAACTTTGATTTAAATATATTTCATTAATATTATTAATATTTTTAAGTTCATACCATTTAATTGTTTCTAACATTTTTCTTTCAACCATTATTTCAATCATATAATCACTAGGAAAAATTAAATCATAAGTACCTTCTTTAGCTGATGAAACTTTAGCAAGACATTCTTCATTAGAGGAATATGTACTATAATTTACTTTAATTCCTGTTTCTTTTTCAAAGTTTCTTACAACACTATCAGGAATATAAGAAGACCAATTTAATACATTAACTTCATTTGCTTTTTCTTTACTATTACAACCAGTAATTAATAATAATATACCAAATAATAAAACTAACTTCTTCATACTCTAACCTCTCGTTTCATTCGTTTTACTTGAACTAGTGTTGATATAAAAAGTAGTATAAAAATAACTAATAACATTATGGTAATTAATGCATTTACATCTGGTGTTACTCCCGTTTTTATCATTGAATAAACTTGAAGTGGTAAAGTATTACTACCAGGTCCTGCTGTAAAATAACTAATAACAACATCATCAAGTGATAAAGTTAAAGCAAGTTCTGCACCACTTAAAATTCCTGGCATAAGCATAGGAATAATTATTCTAAAAAATGTTTGAATTTTACTAGCTCCAAGATCACTTGCGGCTTGTTCTAAATTAGGATCTAAATTATCTAAAGTAGAACGAACACTAATAATTACAAAAGGTATACAAAAACATATATGAGCTAAAATTAAAGTAAACATACCTAACTCAATTTTTAATAAAGTATAAATAGATAAAAGAGCAATACCTAAAACTATTTCTGGAATTACTACTGGAATATAAATTAATTCATTAACAATATCTTTTCCTTTAAATGAATATTTATGAAGTCCATAAGCTGAAATAGTCCCAATTATAGTTGAAACAATAGTACTTGTAAAAGCAACTATTAAAGTATTTTTTAATGCTTCTAATAATGTTCTATTTTGAAACAAAGTTACATACCAATCTAAAGTAAAACCTTCAAAAACAATATTTAATCTAGAGGTATTAAATGAGAATAGTATTAGTATTCCAATTGGTAAAAATAAAAACATTAATACTAAAAGTATATAAAAATTTTCTAAATATTTCTTCATTATGCACCTCCTAAATCTTCCATTTTTCCACCAAGTTTTCGATAAATTAAAATAAGTATTGTTGTAATTACTACAAGTAAGATAGATATAGATGCACCAAATGGCCAATTACGTGCAGTTAAGAATTGATTTTTTATTAAGTTTCCTAAAATCATAATCTTACCTCCACCTAAAATATCTACAATAAAGAAATATCCTAAAGCTGGTGTAAAGACCATTAATGAACCGTTAAATAAACCAGATAAAGTTCCCGGAACAATAATATTTGTAAATGTTTTAAACTTACTAGCTCCAAGATCACTAGATGCTTCTAATAATGATTTATCAATTGTTGTAACAGAACTATAAAGTGGTAATAACATAAATGGTAATAATGTATAAACCATTCCAATAATAATACCAAATGAATTATACATTAAACTAAGTGGTTCATGAACAATTCCTGTATTAATTAAAGTTTCATTAATAACTCCAGACTTTCTAAGTAATACTACCCAACCATACATTCTTATTAAAGAATTAGTTAAAAAAGGAATCATTACTAAAGTCATTAATATTTTTTGGGTAATAGCTTTTTTATGGGATACAAAAATAACAAATGGATAAGATATTAAAATACATATTAAAGTTGTTATAGAAGCTATACCAATTGATTTTAAGAAGATATCTATATATACACTATCAAATACTTCAATATAATTTTGTAAAGTAAAAGTATTAATCATTCCCCCATAAGAATCACTTTTAAAAAAACTAATTATAAATATATATATAAGTGGTAAAGCTATTAAAAATACTACATAAATAATTACAGGTAATATAAATATTAAACGCCATAACTTATTTTCTTTTTTCATCATTTTCACCTAACAATACAATCGCATCTTCAATATCCCAAGTTAAAAATACTTCTTGTTTTTTACTATAAATTTTATCATTACCCATAAACATAGTTTTAATAACTTTTTTACATACTTTAACTAAAATATTAGTATATGCTCCATCATAAATTTGTTCTTTAATTACTCCAAATAAACAATTTTCTTTAACTTTTTTTACTCCTAATTTTATATTTTCTGGTCTTATTACAATATTAACTATATCATCTACTTTAACTTTTGGAGCAATTACTTTTATAATATTACCATCTTCTAATTCTACTAAAGCAAATTCATCTTTTTTCGATACTACTTTCCCATTAAATAAATTAGATTCTCCTAAAAAATCAGCTACATATAAAGAATTAGGTTTTTCATAAATTTTTACAGGAGTATCAACTTGTTCAATTTTTCCATCTTTAAGTAAAACAATACGATCACTCATAGTTAAAGCTTCATCTTGTGAATGTGTTACATAAATAAAAGTTATTCCCAATTTTTTTTGAAGTTGTTTTAATTCAATCTGCATACTTTTACGTAATTTTTGATCTAAAGCAGAAAGAGGTTCATCTAAAAGTAATACTTTAGGATTATTAATTAAACCACGAGCAATAGAAACACGTTGTTGTTCACCACCAGATAGTTCTTTTGGTTTACGCTTTTCATATCCAAGTAAATGAACTAATTCTAACATATCATTAACTCTTTTTTTTATTTCATCTTTTTTGACTTTTTTCATTTTTAAACCAAAACCAATATTATCTTCGATAGTCATTAATGGAAATAAAGCATAATTTTGAAAAATAGTATTAACATGTCTTTTAGTTGGATCTAAATTAGTTACATCAACACCATCAATATATACTTTCCCACTACTTGGTTTATCTAGTCCTGATATACTTCTTAAAATAGTTGTTTTACCACAACCTGAAGAACCTAAAAGAGTTAAAAATTCTCCTTCATATACTTCTAAGTTTATATCTTCAATAACAACTTTTTCTCCATATTGTTTTCTAAAATTTTCTAATTTAACAATAACTTTTTTCATATACACTACCCTACCTTAATATAATTATTTTACTACATTTTTATCTAAAAAAAAAGATAAAGTTCTAAACTTTACCTATTTTCTTCCTGTTGAACCAAATCCTCCTTCACCACGATTAGTGTCATCTAATTTCTCTACTTCTTTAAAGTCAACTTTTAAATATGGAGCAATTACTAATTGTGCAATTCTTTCATTTGGTTCAATTGTTTTTTCTTCTAATGAATGATTATGTAAAGCAACCATTACTTCACCACGATAATCAGCATCAATAACACCAACTTTATTAGCAGGTGCTAAACCATTTTTACATGATAATCCACTACGAGCATAAATGAATCCTCCATATCCTACTGGAATAGCCATTGCAAGACCAGTTGGAATAAAAGCTGTTTCATGTGGTTTTATAGTAACACTTTCATCTATACAAGCATATAAATCACAGGCAGCTGCTGCCTCACTTCCATAAGTAGGAATAACTGCATTATCTCTTACTTTTTTTATTTTTAATTCCATTTTCCACGTTCCTCTTTCATATATTGTTTTTCATTTAGAATTATTTTATTTTCTTTTAAACTCTTTGGTACATCAATTATTCTTTGATTAGATGAACCCCTAAATCCTAATAATGGATCTTTTAAATCTTCAACAAACTTACCATCTACTAAAACATCAATATTTTCTAATATTTCTTTTGTATGTGGTAAATTCTTACACATTTGTTTTAGTATTTGTTTATCAAATAGAAATCCTGAGAATAACCAAATTGTTTTATTAGGAAAGTTTTTTCTAAAAGCTTTTATTGTATTTAAAACCTCTTCTTGATTTTCTGGTTCTAAAGGTTCTCCCCCAACAATTGTTAGTCCTTCAATATAACTAGGACGACTAGCTTCAATTATTTCATTTATAGTATCTTTAGTAAATTCTTTTCCAAAAAGAAAATCCCAAGCCTCACTATTAAAGCAACCTTTACAGTGATGACGACATCCTGAAACATATAAACTCGTTCTTACTCCAGGTCCATTTGATATATCATTTTTCTTTATTTTTGCATAATACATAATTTCACCTATTATAAATGTAATACTCTATCTTTTATTTCTTTTGTTTTACCAACATTCCAGAAGTTTTCTCCTAAATAACCACAAGTTCTTCTAGTAACATTCATTTTATTTTTATCTTTATTTCCACAATTTGGACAAACCCACTCTAAATCATCATTAATAATAATTTCACCATCAAAACCACATACATGACAATAATCACTCTTAGTATTAAACTCTGCATATTGAATATTGTCATAAATGAATTTAACTAATTCTTCCATTGCTTCTAAGTTGTGTTGCATATTTGGAATTTCAACATAACTTATAGCTCCACCTGAAGATATAACTTGGAATTGACTTTCAAATGCAAGTTTACTAAATGCATCAATTTCTTCACGAACATCAACGTGATATGAATTAGTATAATATCCTTTATCAGTTACATCTTTTACTGTACCAAATTTTTCTTTATCAATACGAGCAAAACGGTAACATAAACTTTCAGCTGGTGTACCATATAAAGCAAATCCTAAACCAGTTTCTTTTTTCCATAAATCACATTTTTCACGCATATGATTCATTACTTTTAAAGCAAACTCAGTTCCACCATGTTCACTATCAGTATGACTTACACCTTTCATTAATTTAGTAGTTTCATATAAACCAATATATCCAAGTGATAAAGTTGAATAACCATCTTTTAATAATTTATCAATTTTTTCACCTTTCTCAAGTCTAGCGATAGCTCCATATTGCCAATGAACTGGACTTACATCAGAACGTACTCCAAGTAAAGCGTGATGACGACACATTAAAGCTTCTTTACATAAATCTAATCTTTCATCAAATTCTTTCCAGAATTTATCTTCATCACCATCAGCTACAATAGCAATTTGTGGTAAGTTAATACTAACTACCCCTTGATTAAAACGTCCTTCAAATTTATATTTACCATTTTCATCTTTCCAAGGAGATAAGAAACTACGGCATCCCATTGGTGAGAAAACATTTCCTTCATAATTTTCACGCATTTTTTTAGCGCTTATATAATCAGGATATAAACGTTTACTAGAACATTTAACAGCTAATTTAGTTAAATAATCATATTTACCACCCTTTAAACAGTTATGTTCATCAAGAACATAAACAAGTTTTGGGAACGCAGGTGTTACATAAACACCCTTTTCATTTTTAATACCTTCATAACGTTGTTTAAGTATTTCTTCAATAATCATCGCATTTTCTTTAATATATGGATCTTTACTATCCAAATTTAAGAAAAGAGTTACAAATGGTGATTGTCCATTAGTTGTCATTAATGTATTTATTTGATATTGAATAGTTTGAACACCACTAGCAAGTTCATCTTGTAAACGATCATTAGCTAACTCTTCAATTTGTTCTTTAGTTAAATCATCTTTATGTTTCTTTTCAATTTGTTTTTTAAACTTTTGATAGCTCTTTCTTAAATATTTACCTAAATGTTTAATTTCAACTGATTGTCCCCCATATTGACTACTTGCAACAGCGGCAATAATTTGTGTTGTAACTGTACAAGCAACTTGGAAACTTTTTGGTGTTTCAATCATTTTACCATTCATAACTGTTCCATTATCTAACATATCACCAATATTAATTAAACAACAATTAAAAATTGGTTGTAAAAAATAATCCATATCGTGAAAATGTAATATACCATCTTCATGAGCTTTAATTATTTTTTCTGGTAATAAAATACGTTTAGTTAAATCTTTAGAAACTTCACCAGCAATTAAATCTCTTTGCGTTGAAGCAATATAAGCGTTTTTATTAGAGTTTTCCTCCATTAAATCTTTATTACTATTTTTAATTAAAGTTAAAATCGATTCATCTGTAGTATTACTCTTTCTTACTAGAGCTCTTGTATAACGATATGTAATATATTCTTTAGCTAAAGCAAACTTATTAATAGACATAAGTTTTTCTTCAATAATATCTTGAATATCTTCAACTAACATACGTCTTTTACGTAAACTCTCTATATATTTAATAATATTCTTTATTTGAATATCACTTACTCTTTCGTCTTCATTAACATTCGAATTTGCTTTATTTATAGCAATACGAATTTTTGATGGATCATAATCAACAGAACTTCCATCACGTTTAATTACTTTCATAAATAACCTCCTACCATCACAGTAACATTTTAACACTTTTTATTTTTTTATATTGTTGCATTTGCAACAATTGTCGAAAAATGTTAAAATTAATTTGGTGATAATATGAAAGCTATTATTTATAATGATTTAACTGACTTTGATAAAGACAAACTATTGACACTCTTAAAAGCAAAAACTTTGAATTATCACAAAAGTAGTACTGTTTTAAATAATTTTACTAATACTGATATTGTAGGAATTATTAATAGTGGTAGTGTAAATATTATTAGTATTGATTATAATGGTAATAAAACAATTATAGAAACATTAAAAGAAAATGATTTATTTTATTCTAAAATGTTTGTTAAAGATAATAATGAATTATCAGTTATTTCGATTGATAAGTCAAGTATTACCCTTTTTGATTATCAAAATATGATCGATATAAACACTAAATATCAAACTATTCAAAAAAAGTTTATTGAAAATTTCTTGCAAGTAGTTATTACTAGATTAAATAATAGTTATGAACGTATTAATGTTTTAACTAAAAAAACAATTCGTGAAAAGTTACTTGAATATTTTCGCAATGAAGCAAATAAAAAACATAAAAAAACTTTTATGTTAAATATTACGTTAACTGATTTAGCTGATTATCTAGCAATTGATAGAAGTGCGATGATGAGGGAAATTAAACATTTAAAAGAAGATAGAATTATTGTTATAGAAAACAAAAAAGTTACGATTAATGTTTAAAAATGGTTTATATAACCATTTTATATTGCAATTAAAGTTATTTCTGTAGGATAAATAGCTCCACCATGGTATCTTAAATAAAATTTATAAGAACTATCTATTTCTTTAATCATTTTAGGTATTTTCCATAAATCTTCATTTTTGTGATAAACAGATATTAATAATTTAGGATGATCTTCTTTAATATGTTTTTTTGCACCAATTAAAGCATCTTGTTCAAATCCTTCAATATCTGCTTTTATAATAGTAATTTTTTCAGTTATATCTTCATCTAATGTTACCATAGGAATATCTCCATTACTATCAATCTTTACTGTATTAGCAGATGCATCTACACTACTATTTGAAACAGCTATAGTTACATTGCTACTACCCACTCCCTTTAAACGACAATCAATGTTAGAATAATTTTCTAAATTACTTTCTAAAGTTTTAAAAGTATCAGGTGTAATTTCATAAGCATATATTTTTTTATAACTATCAATACCATAATTATTAATATATGAAACAATTGAATCACCTGTGTAAGCTCCTAAATCAACTAATACTTCATTTTTACAACTAGGTATAATATCTAAATCAAAATAATCATCATAACACTTTTCTTGAACTTCACTTAATGTTTTAAAATCATAACAATACCAATTATTTATTATGGCATATAATAATTTTTTAGAACGATAATCTTCTAACAAAAAATATAATTCTTCAAAATCATTTAAATGTTCTTTTAATTCTTTTACTTTTAATTCTATTTCTTCATAATTATTATTATCTATATCTATTTTACCCCAATATAAAAATTGATTAAAAAAGTTAATCATGTTTTCTCTTGTTTGTGGATATACTTTTTCAAAAGAACTTCTTATACGATAATAAAGTTCATAATTATTTAAAGATTTAATTTCACTAATTAAATTTTTAAATTTTATATCTATATTATTCATTATAATCACCCAATAAAGTATATGAATAAAAAATCAAAATAACAAAAAAGATTTATAACAAATCTCTCTCATTTTCTCTATGTTTATTTGCTTGCTTTATCAAATGTAATATACTATAATCAAATTTAGGGAATCTTAACTGTTGAGTGCTTGCCTCTTCTATAAGGAAGGAGGCTGATATTTATGTATAAGAAGGATTTTTTAATTCTATCTTTAATCATTATTATCTTCTTACTTATTGGTCTACTTTTTACTTTAGTAATATAGTAACCCATTTAAGAAAAAAGCACTCAATCTCTTAGATTAAGTGCTTAACCATATATATCGGTAAGTACTCAACTTTGCACTGTTAAGTATTCCCGTTTTTATTTTATGAAGTTTCCTTCACTATATACATAATAGCATAAAAAAAGACTATTATCAAGTCTTCAATTCTAATGGTGTCCCCTGCAGGAATCGAACCTGCAACTAAACCTTAGGAGGGTCTTGTAATATCCATTTTACTAAGAGGACATGTAAATAAAAGGATGAATAAATCACCCTTTATTTTATTGCATTTAATAATACAATTAATAATAAATTAGATACATAACTTAATTTATATCCAAATTTCTTACTAAATTCATTAACACTTACACTAGTATCAACAAGATTAACAATCCAGCTTTCTAAATATTTTGGAATACGATAATCAATTGGAAACATATGTGTTTTAATAATATCTATTTCCTTTTCATTTAATTCAAAGAATTTAGAAGCATTTTCGACTGCATCTTGTGGATGTTTTGTAGTAAATAGTAAAAATTTATCTTTTGCTTTCTTATAATCTACAGTTCTTTCTAAATAGAAATCGTGTAATAATCCAGCTCTAGCAACATCTATATAATCTACTCTTAATGCTTTAGCTATTTTATATGAATAATATGAAACTTTTAATGAATGATCTAAACGATTACTATCATGGTGTTTAATATTTTTCATATTAGCAAATTCTTTTGTATCTAAAATATCCTTTACTAGCGATATATATTGTTCGTCTTGTTTAAATGTATTTAACACTATTTTTCACCCCGACTACTACATTATATCACATTTTTGAAAAATTGCAATTTCATACAACTATTTTATTCACTTGCT